>JANOVQ010000089.1:0-2947 GCA_031417495.1 Pseudomonadota bacterium
TTGCGCTGGCATTCGTGATTGTTTGGTTGCCAATATAATGCGAAAGATCAACAGGCCCTAAGAACGTACATTTATTCGTACTAAAGATCAACCACAAAAAACTTGTCTCAAGGGCTTGACAGGTTTTTACCAGGAGGCCGATTCATGGCACGGATCCCCGAGCGCGAAGTCGAACGGCTGAAAAGCGAGATATCGCTGGCGCGATTGGTCGAATCGCACGGCGTCGTGCTCGCTCGTCACGGCGCGGACTTGTTGGGCCTGTGTCCATTCCATGATGACCATGAACCGTCACTGGTCATCAGTCCGAAGAAGAACCTGTGGCATTGCCTGGGTGCGTGTCAGACGGGTGGCTCGGTGATTGATTGGGTGATGCGGCTGGAAGGCGTGTCATTCCGGCACGCGGTTGAACTGTTACGCGAAGGCATTCCGTCTTTAGTCGCCGATAACACGAACCCACCACGCGTAGTGAAGCAATCGACGGTGCCGAAGTTGCCGGCGCCGCGCCGGTGGTTGCCGACGCAGACGATACGGCGTTATTAAACCAAGTCATCGACTACTACCACGCGACGTTGAAGCAGAGCCCGGAGGCGCTGGCATATCTGCAGAAACGCGGCCTTCATCATCCTGATGTCATTGACCACTTCAAGCTTGGCTTTGCGAACCGCACGTTGGGGCTGCGATTGCCGGACAAGAATCGCAAAGCTGGCGCCGAGATTAGAACGCGTTTGGAGAAGCTCGGCATCATCCGCGGATCGGGACACGAGCACTTCAACGGCTCTCTGGTCCTGTTCACGACAACCGGTGTTGACCTTGAACAGACTCATCCGGGCCAGATGATCCGGAAGCGCCTGCATCAACGTCGCCTGCTCGTCCCACGACAACGGATACGGTTTTCTTGCATCCGTCGTCGGCAACATCTGAATCAGCGGGGCGGTCTCGAGCCAGGTAATCCCCGCCTCGTCCCGCCACAGCCGCGCTGACAGATTCAATATCCGCCGCACAATACTCAGCGCGAGGTTGATGCTCTTGTGCTTCACGCCCGCTGCTTGCCGCATTTCGATGAACGGCCGTAGCGTACCAAGATGCACTTCGCGTGAGAGGTAATGGACGAACGACAAGCATTCATCCGAACAGGGACCAACAGTCTTAAGGCTGCCGCATCATTCTGAGATCCCGATGATGCCTGGATGCCACGAGTAAGCGTCGTGGCCACGCATGAATTCTGTGGAGAAAATTGTAGCGGAAGAACTATAATTATCAAGCGCAAAAACGACGGTAATTTCTTTATCTATCCGAATGTTATCAACCGATACCGAACGTGACTAAACGGCATCAAACACTCAAAAATAATTTTCGTTGACCGAATTATTTCTTGAAGACGCCTCGATTGGCGGCAGCACAATGCGTCGAGGCCTCGAAGCGAGCCGTGGCTCCGCAAGAAATTGCGTTTGATTTTTGGCAGCGATCAAGCCGGGTTGGATCTCCGGCGAAGAGATCGACTCGTAGATCTCAGGCCTCGACCTGAAGGGCGCGCCCGAATACGTGAGAGCCGGGCACATCCGCGATCCGAGTTTCCAAAAATCAAAATAAGTTGGCGCGCTCGCGCGCACCATTGTCGCTCTCTGCAGTAGAAGTTCGATCTGTGGACGTCATACTTACGTCTTCCTTATGACAAAGGCGCGAAAGCTGTTATCGCAGTGGACATTTCCGTCCTCGTCCCTACCGCGAGTGTAGGGACGAGGACGGCCTTCGGGACTGTCGAATGCAGCGCCAATCACATGGCGCTAGCCGGCGACCCCGCTGGCGACGGTGTTCGATAACCCGCTAGACTATCGGCTCGTAAGGTATCGCAAGGACGCGATGCATGACGACGTTGTTGGCCGGCAAGGATGCCAGTGCTGGGGTCACGCGCGCGGGCGAGTGTGTTCGGCGCCGACCTGAGCAGACGCTCCTGTATCAACTCGTTGGACAATACTACCCAGCGTTCGTGGAACACCTGGCGGCGCGTGAGCGGAGGTTGCCGGCGCATGTGATGCGCGAGTTTTAATCGACTGAAGTGCGGTCGGTTGGAGCATGGCTTCCTGCGAGTTTGCTGCGCGGACTGTCATGCCGAGCGACTCGTGGCATTTAGTTGTAGACGCCGCGGGTTAATCCGGGCGTCCTGCCCTCCGCCCCTTGGACATGCCTTCGACTGTTCTAAATCGCTCCCGGGGATTTTTTCTGCGCGAGCTGTGGCGCGCTGCATGGCCGAAGGGGCTGCATTGCTGGTAGACGAAGTGCTACCGATAGCCGGCTGTTTGAAGCGCCCACACAGGTCGTTTCAGAACTCCTCGCACATGCACGAAGCGCAATCGCTGAAGTGCTCAAAGCGATCGCCGGGGCCGCAGATTTTTCGGGCTACATGAAAATCAGTGGCTCGGTGAATGTGTTACGGCGCGGCAACTGCAACACCGTGCACAACCACCCTGAAAGCGCCTGGAGTGGCGTGTATTAGGTCGAAGCAGGGATGCAACAAGCTGACCTGCCGTTAAGTGGATTGCTTGAATTCCTGGACCCGCGACCCTTGGTCGAAATGGTGCTGGCACCTGGCCATCCTTTCGGCCGGCCCCTGCGGATACAACCCGAGGCCGGCTTGATGGTGGTGTTCCCAAGCTGGCTCTATCACCTCGTGCACCCATACACGGGCGACGGCGCACGAATCTCAATCGCCTTCAACGCGCCCATCCAGGTCTCCACTTAGTTCCAAAAAGCCGCCGCGGTTTTTTTTGAATGAGCACCAGCGCGATGCCGAGTACCGCTAGCATCCACGTTGGTAGCGGGACACGCTGACTGCTTGGCGGAACAAGCACGTCGTAGGTGATTTCCAGCGTTGGGCGCTGGACAACAGTGGCAAATTCGCGGGACGCGAAGCGTTTTGCGGTAGGTGCGGGAGCGCTGCCGTCCGCGA
>JANOVQ010000090.1:0-9750 GCA_031417495.1 Pseudomonadota bacterium
CACGCGGGCCCGCGCAGTCTCCATGCCATGCACTTCGAGCACCTCACCCACGGTGAGTTGCGCTGAGACTTCAGCATCGAGGCCGGTGATGGCGACTCCGATGCTGCCAAAACAGCGCCCCAGACCGCCATGCAGATCGACAAAGCCGAGATGTAAGCGCGCCGGGGCGAGGACGAGAACGATCGGCGACATTAAGGCCGGTCACACGGCTGCGTGATTAAGTGGAACATCGTAGAAGTCTCGTGATTACGCTTGCGGCCACTAAACCCGTCGTTGCGAGCCAAAGCGTCCGTCCAGTTAAATTGATTCGCGTGGCGCACTCTATCACCGGATCGCGACAAAACTGCGCGGCTAGTGGCCGCAGGAGGGCTGTGATACCTTAAGTCCTAGTCGCCACGGACGTTGCGAGCGTGGGCAGACCCCCAAGCTGGTCCCATTTTTTTTCAGCTGGCAACGCCGTGCTCAAACTCTCAACACCGACCGCGCAAACTCCGATCACGCATGGCGACGTCGCCTGTCCCTTCTGCGGGTTACTGTGTGACGACCTCATCGTGCGCACGGATCGCCTCCAGCTCACGCCGCTGGCCAATGCATGCCCGAAAGCCCTCACCGCCTACGCGGCCGCCGTGCCCGTCGGCCAAGCGCTGATCAACGGCAAAAGTGCCTCGCTCGATCAAGCGATGCAACATGCGCTGCGCCTGCTGCAGAAAAGTCAGCGACCCTTACTGGCAGGACTCGGCACCGATGTCGCGGGACTGCGCGCGACCTTGGCGCTGGCGGAGAAATGCCATGCCATGGTCGATCACCTGCACAGCGCCGCCGCCAATCTTAATCTGCGCGTGTTGCAGAGTCGCGGCTGGCAGACCACCACCTTCAGCGAAGTGCGCAATCGCGCAGATTTGGTCGTGTTGGTCGGCGTCGATCTGAATAGCAATTACCAGAATTTCATGCGTCGCTGCCTCGCACCCGCAGACGCCCTGCAACCTGCTCGGCGGGCCGCGCGGCGGGTTATCTATCTCGGCCCAGTCGCGCAGGCACCACGCGATGCTGCCGGCTTGCCGGTGGAGATCATCGCTTGCACGGCGGCGGAACTCACGAGCACGGTGCGGGCCCTGCAGGGCCTGCTCGCAGGTCAAACGCTTAACCTCGCGCGAAGCAAGCGCCGCACTGGGCTGTTCGCGCTCGCCGAGCAAATTAGATCTGCCGACTACACGGTGTTGGTGTGGGCGTCCGGCCAATTGCGGGCAAGTGACGGGGATCTCACCATCAGCGCCGTGTGTGAGCTGGTGGCCGATATCAATCGCACCCGGCGGGCGGCCGGTCTCGCCCTGGGTGGCGATGACGGCGCGCAATCGGCGGTGGCGGTGTGCTCCTGGCTAACCGGATTTCCAAGCGGGGTGTCTTTTGCAGGCGGTCAACTGCAATACGCCCCGGCGACCTTCAACACTGCGCGCATCGTCGCCGACGACCTGGCGGATCTGGTGCTGTTTATCAGCAGTTTCAGCCGCCGCGAACCACCGGCCACGCAGCTACCCACGATTGTGCTGGCCCCACCAGGATTTAAAGGCGCCACGGCGGTCGATGTTTATTTACCGGTTGGGGTGCCCGGCCTCGATCACGCTGGCCAGCTGGTGCGTGCCGACGGCGTGGTCACCCTGCCACTCAAACAACTTCGCGTATCTACACTCCCCTCCACCGCCGAACTCCTGCTGCGCCTGTCCGCGGGCTTGCATGGAAGACCGCGCCAGTGACCACCCCTCATCTGACTGAACTGCGCGGTGGCCGAATCTATGATCCGCAAGCCGGCATCGATGGCGAGGTGCGCTCGCTCTTCTTTAGTGCGGATCTTGGGATCGTGGCGGCACCGCTCGATCAGAAGGAGGTGCGTGAAGTCCTGGACGTGACTGGTTGCGCAGTGATGGCGGGTGGCGTCGATATCCATACCCATATCGGCGGTGGCAAGGTCAACATCGCCCGCATGCTGTTGCCGGAAGAACATCTCGCGACGCGTACGCAGCGCGGCGCACACCCCCACCTCGGCAGTGGCGTCGCCACCCCGTCCACCCGCACTGCAGGCTATCGCTATGCGGAGATGGGCTATACGGCATGCTTCGAGCCCGCGATGTTGCCGGCCAATGCGCGCCACGCGCACATGGAACTGGCGGACACCCCGATGGTAGACAAGGGCGCCTACGCGCTGCTCGGCAATGACGACTTCTACCTGCGCACCCTGGCCGCCGGCACCGACCGCGCAGTGCTCAGAGATTATCTTGCGTGGACCCTGCACGCCGCGCAGGCCCTGGCCATTAAAGTGGTGAATCCCGGCGGCATCAATGCGTTTAAGTTCAATCAGCGGTGCCTCGATCTCGACGAACAGAACAGCGCTTATGGCGTGACGCCGCGGCAAATCCTGCTGACCCTGGCCGAAGATATCCAAGCCCTGGGACTCGCCCACCCCTTGCACATTCATGGCTGTAATCTCGGCGTACCGGGTAATCAGGAAACCACCTTAGCGTCGATTAGCGCGCTCGAAGGCTTGCCCGCGCATTTCACGCATCTGCAATTTCACAGTTACGGCAGCGAGGGTGATCGCAAATTCTCGTCCGGCGCGCAGGTGATTGCTGAAGCGATTAACAGAGCGAAGAATATCTCGGTGGATATCGGGCAGATCATGTTCGGCCAGACGGTGACCGAATCGGGCGACAGCATGCGCCAATACGCGGGCAGCGCGTTTGCGTCGCCGAAAAAAAGCGTGTTGATGGATATCGAGTGCGAGGCCGGTTGTGGCGTGGTGCCCTTCAAGTACAAGCATCAGAATTTCGTCAACGCGTTGCAATGGACGATTGGGCTCGAACTGTTTTTAAGCATCAACGATCCGTGGCGCGTGTTCCTCACCACCGATCATCCGAACGGCGCGCCATTCACGAGCTATCCGCATTTAATTCGCTTGTTGATGGACCGTACTTTCCGCCAGGAGATGCTTGCGACGATCAATCCCGAGGCTGCTGCCGCCAGCCATCTGGGCAGCCTGGAGCGCGAATACAGTCTGTATGAAATTGCGATTCTGACGCGCGCTGCGCCGGCCCGCAGCCTCGGCCTCACCAACCTCGGCCACCTTGGGCTTGGCGCGCGCGGCGATGTGACGGTGTATGTCGATCACCCGGATCGCGAACGCATGTTCACCACGCCGAAGTATGTGTTCAAAGCCGGACAGATGATTGTGCGTGATGGCCGAATCGTCGCCACGCCGCAGGGCGCGACGCATGTTTCCAGGGTGGACTATGACCCGCTGATCGAGCGCACGCTCGATGCCTACTTCGAACGCTACATGACAGTCCGGCGCAGCAACCTGATGGTCTCGGATGCGGAGATCGAAGATCTCGGCGGCAGTCCCCTAATCCGTCATTCCCCACGGCGGCGCGCGTGAAGATCAACGGCGTCTTGATCGAGAATACGTTCGCCGAAGCCTTCCCGATGAAGGCGACGCGACTCATCATCACTGCGCTGAACCCGACCTGGGCACTGAATTCGGCGGTCGCACTCACCGGCTTCGCGACCTCGGTGATTGCCTGTGGCTGTGAGGCGGGCATCGAACGTGTCTTGAAACCCAGCGAGACACCAGACGGTCGACCAGGCGTTTCGGTGCTGCTGTTTTCGATGAGCACCAAGGAACTCACCAAACAACTGCAGAATCGAGTCGGCCAGTGCGTGCTGACTTCGCCCACCAGCGCGTGCTTCGCCGGCATCACGAGCGGCGATCCGCTGCCACTGGGTAAAACCCTGCGCTTCTTCGGGGATGGCTATCAGATCGCAAAAAAATTTGGCGCTGCGCGCTACTGGCGCATCCCCGTCATGGACGGTGAATTCCTCTGCCAGGACGTGACTTATATGACGAAGGCGATCGGCGGCGGCAATTTCCTGATCGTGGCTGAGACTCAAGGCCAGGCACTGCGCGCCAGCGAGCGTGCGATCGTTGCCATGCGCAAAGTCCCAGAGGTGATCATGCCGTTCCCGGGTGGCATCGTGCGCTCCGGATCAAAGGTGGGATCCAAATATAAAACCCTCCCTGCGTCGACCAATCATCGCTACTGCCCGACGTTAAAGCAGGTTGTCGATTCGGCACTGCCGCCGGCAGCCGGCGCGGTACTCGAAATTGTGATTGATGGCTTGACGGTCCAGGCAATTGATACCGCCACCGCGCGCGGCATCCGCGCCGCCTGCACACTGGGTCGTCGTGGCGGGATCCTCGCGATTACCGCGGGCAATTACGGCGGCAGCCTCGGCCCCTATCATTTCAAGCTGCATGAAATTCTGAAACGCGAGCGCGCAAGATGATCGTGCTCACTTTGAATGCTGCTCTGGACGCGCCTCTCGAGATGTCCGCCATCACGCCGGCGGCGTTGGCAGACTTAAGACCGGAAGCCGTCAAGCGCCTTAAACTGGCCTATGGCCGGCGAGTGGTCGCGCTGGGCGAGTTATTCAAGTTGCGCGGCACGGCAGATACTTCGCTCACCATTGCAGGTATCACGCCGCACTTGCAGGGGTTGGGCGCACAGCTGCGCGCCGGGACCTTGCATCTCGAAGGCCACTGCGGCGATGAAGTAGGGCGTGAGATGCGCGGCGGCGAACTGATCGTGCACGGCTCGGCGCGCGCTCACTTGGGCGCCGGCATGCGCGGTGGACTGCTGCGGGTGGAGGGTCCGGCCGGCGATTTTGTCGGCGGCGGAATTCCTGGCGCCACTACCGGGATGAAGGGCGGCACGATTCTGATCTCACGGCACGCGGGCGCCAGAGCGGGCGATCGCATGCGTCGTGGGCTGATCGCGAACAGCGGCAACACCGGTGCCGAATGTGCGAGTCAAATGGTGGCGGGCACCATTGTCGTGCTGGGGATTCCGGGTGCGGGTTACGCCACCGGCATGCGCCGCGGTTCGCTGTTACTCAATGAAGCGGGCTTCGAAGCACCTGAAACCTTCGTCAATACCGGACACTACAATCTCTCGTTCATTGCGCTGTTGAGCAACTTTCTTGCCGAGTTGAAACCGACTTTGCGCAGTCGCCTGCGCGCATTCAGCGCGGTCGCCCGCTGGGTAGGGGATCGCGGCTGCGCTGGCCTCGGCGAAATTCTCGTGGCAAAGGGATAAACATGGCAGAGGGGAAACGCAAGGGCCAGATGCGCGGACGCGTGGTGGATCCGGCAGCACTTGCCGCGATCCGCGCCCTCCTTGGTGAACTGCCACGGCGGCGGGATTTACTGATCGAATATCTCCATCGCATGCAGGATCATTTTGGCCATCTCAGTAACGCCCACCTGGTCGCACTCGCTGATGAACTTAAACTCGCCATGACTGAGGTCTATGAGGTGGCGACCTTCTATCATCATTTCGATGTGGTGCCAGAAGGCACGCCACCGCCACCGCCTATCACGGTGCGCGTGTGCGACTCCATCACCTGTGAGATGTTTGGCGCACAGGCGCTGCATGCTGAACTGGTCCGCACGGTGGGCACGCAAGCCCGCGTGCAGCGGGTGCCCTGTGTTGGCCGCTGTCACGCCGCGCCGGTCGCAGTGGTCGGTCAATCTCCGATCGAGCATGCGACGCCGGCGACGGTCCTCTCCGCGGTGGTTAATAAGCGCATCCAACCCGCAAGCCCCGCACACCTCAGTCTGGAAGCGTATCGTCAGCAGGGCGGTTATCGCACCCTGATCGCCTGCGACAGCAATGATCGCGATCGCGAAAAGGTGATCAAATCGCTACAGGATTCGAAGTTGCGCGGGCTCGGTGGCGCGGGCTTTCCGGCCGGCAATAAGTGGTCAATTCTGCGCGAGCAAGCGGAGCCGCGTCTGATGTCGGTAAATAACGACTAAGGCGAGCCTGGTACGTTTAAGGATCGTCAATACCTGGAAACCGATCCGCATCGATTTCTCGAAGGGATGCTGATCGCCGCCTGGGCAATTGAGGCGAGCGCATGCTACATCTATTTACGCGACGAGTACGCGGGGTGCCGCGCCATGCTTGAGCGTGAGCTCGTGGCCCTGCAGCGCGATCCGCCCTGTGCGTTGCCGCCAATTTTGCTGCGTCGGGGAGCAGGCGCGTACATCTGCGGCGAAGAATCCGCGATGATTGAATCGATTGAAGGCAAGCGCGGCATGCCACGCCTGCGCCCGCCGTATGTCGCACAGGTAGGCTTGTTCGGGCGACCAACGCTCGAGCACAATTTGGAAACCTTGTATTGGGTGCGCGATATTCTCGAACGCGGCGCCGACTGGTTCACCGCGCATGGTCGCCGTTCACGCAGTGGTCTGCGTTCCTTCTCAGTCAGTGGGAGGGTCGTCAAACCAGGGGTTCATCTCGCGCCGGCCGGGATCTCCGTGCGCGAACTGATCGATGAATTCTGCGGGGGCATGCTGCCCGAGCACAAATTTTATGGCTATTTCCCTGGCGGCGCTTCGGGCGGAATTTTGCCGGCAGCACTCGACCATCTGCCGCTCGATTTCGATACCCTGCAAGCGCATGGGTGTTTTATCGGATCGGCGGCGATCATCATTCTCTCGCAACAGGATCGCGCGCGCGACCTGGCGCTGAACGCGATGCGCTTTTTTGAACACGAGTCGTGCGGCCAGTGCACGCCGTGCCGGGTGGGCACCGCGAAAGCAGCGGTGTTGATGGATCAACCGCAGTGGGACCAGCCGCTGCTCGAAGAACTCGCACGCACGATGGAAGATGCCTCAATCTGTGGCTTGGGCCAGGCAGCACCGAATCCGCTGCGCTGCGCGCTACGCTACTTTCCGCAGGAGTTCGCGCCATGACGTTGCTCACGCCAGATCTCGCGCAGCTCACGAACTTCAAACTGGATGGCCAGGCAGTGCAGGCCGGCGGCGGCGAAACCATTCTGCAGACCGCAACGCGCCTCGGCGTGGAAATCCCTCACCTTTGCTACAAACCTGGCTATCGCCCGGATGGCAACTGCCGCGCCTGCGTGGTCGAAATCAAAGGTGAACGGGTTCTCGCACCCTCCTGCTGCCGTGCCCCGAGCGAGGGGATGGAAGTCAGTTCGAATAACGAGCGCGCGCGCCATTCGCAGCGCATGGTGGTTGAATTATTAAAGTCGGATCTGCCGGCTGGTCGCTCCCCCTACACGCCACGTTCGGAGCTCGATCACTGGAGCGACTTCTTAGAGCTGACGGGGACACGCTTTGCGCCGCGGGAACAACCGCCGCGGGATGTGTCGAACCCCGCCATTGCGGTGAATCTCGATGCCTGCATCCAGTGCGGTCGCTGCGTGCGGGCCTGTCGCGAAGAACAGGTCAACGACGTCATTGGCTTCGCGTTCCGTGGCGCGCAGTCTGCCATCGTGTTTGATTTGAACGATCCAATGGGCGACAGCACCTGTGTGAGTTGCGGCGAATGCGTGCAGGCCTGTCCGACGGGTGCGCTGATGCCCGCGCAGCCGCTTGCCGCGAGTGTGGCCGACCGTTCTGTCGCCTCCGCCTGTCCTTATTGCGGCGTCGGTTGCCTGCTGAATTTTCAGGTTAAAGACGAGCGGATTGTGGCGGTGGAAGGACGGGATGGTCCGGCGAATCACAGTCGGTTGTGTGTGAAGGGTCGCTACGGCTTCGATTACGTCCATCACGCCAACCGCCTGACCAAACCGCTCATCCGCCGCGAGGGCATGCCGAAAACGGCGGCCCTCGTGCCGCGCGCACAACTATCCCGCTACTTTCGTGAGGCCAGCTGGGACGAAGCACTGCACGCAGCTGCCACCGGACTGCGCGAGTTGCGCGACACGGAAGGTCCTGCGGCATTAGCAGGCTTCGGCTCGGCGAAGGGTTCCAACGAAGAAGCGTACCTATTTCAAAAACTGGTGCGTACCGGTTTTCATACCAATAACGTCGATCACTGCACGCGTCTGTGTCACGCCTCGTCGGTGGCCGCGCTGTTGGAGACGATTGGTTCCGGCGCGGTCTCCAACCCAGTGGAGGATGTGAGCGAAGCGGAAGTGATCATGATCATCGGTGCACGCCCGACGGTGAATCATCCGGTCGCCGCAACCTTCATAAAAAATGCGGCGAAGGCCGGCAAGACGCTCATCTTGCTGGACCCCTATCGTGCTGATCTGGCGCGGCATGCCACGCACTATCTGCAGTTCCGCCCGGATACGGATGTGCCGTTGCTGAACAGCCTGATGCACGTGATCATCGAGGAAGGACTGGAGAACACCGACTATATCGCACGCTACACTGAAGGCTTTGCCGAATTAAAGCGCGCGGTGGCCGAATACAGTCCGGAAAAAGTGGCGCCGATCTGTGGTATCGAGGCGGAGACCCTGCGCGTGGTCGCGCGTAAATACGCGACCTCCAAAGGCTCCATGATTTTCTGGGGCATGGGGATCTCGCAGCATGTGCATGGCACCGACAATGCGCGTTGTCTCATCTCGCTCGCCCTGTTGACTGGTCAGATCGGCCGGCCCGGCTCCGGCCTGCATCCGCTGCGTGGCCAGAACAATGTGCAGGGAGCCTCCGATGTCGGCCTGATCCCGATGGTGTTTCCGGATTATCAAAGAGTGGATGATCCTCAGGTGCGCGCGCGTTTCGAAGCGCTGTGGGGTGCCCAGCTAGATCCGAATCCGGGACTCACGGTGGTCGAAATCATGCATGCGATCCATGCGGGACGCATCAAGGGCATGTACATCATGGGTGAGAATCCCGCGATGTCCGACCCCAACTTGAACCATGCGCGACATGCCCTGGCCGAGCTCAAACACCTCGTGGTGCAGGACATCTTCTTTACCGAAACCGCTGGCTTCGCTGATGTGATCCTCCCGGCGTCCGCCTTTCCGGAAAAAACTGGCACCTTCACCAACACCGATCGCAGAGTGCAATTGGGACGACAGGCGATTCAACCGCCCGGTGAGGCGCGCCAGGATCTGTGGATTATCCAGGAGATCGCGCACCGTTTAGGTCTTGCATGGAATTACCCGGACGCGCGCGCGGTGTTCGCCGAGTTGCGCCTGGCGGCGCCAAGTATTGCCGGCATCACTTGGGAGCGGCTTGAGACTACGCATTCAGTCACCTATCCCTGCGAGCAGGAGGGCGACCCGGGTGAACCAATCCTATTCCAGACCGGCTTCCCGACTGCCAGTGGTCGCGGAAAGTTTGTGCCTGCGGCTTATACGCATGCCGCTGAACTGCCGGATTCCGCGTATCCGTGGGTGTTGATCACCGGTCGCCAATTGGAACATTGGCACACTGGCAGTATGACCCGTCACGCCACTGTGCTGGATGCGCTGGAGCCCGAACCGGTGATGAGTTTGCACCCGCTCGACATTCGTGAGGCGGGTTTGCATGCCGAAGGTTATGTGCGCGCAGAATCGCGGCGCGGCGCGTTGACCGCAAGAGTGCGCGCTGATGCAGGGATTCAACGGGGGACGGTGTTCATCGCCTTCTGTTATGTGGAAGCGGCGGCCAATCTGCTAACCAACGAAGCGCTCGATCCGTTCGGTAAGATCCCGGAGTTTAAGTTCTGCGCGGTGCGGATCTCGCCTGCCCTCGCGATGCCGGAGACACCCGCGTTCGAGACTACGCATCATGCATGAAGATCTCATAGGGCGGGAAAACGAAGCGCACCCGCCGCAAGCCGACATCAGATCCCGTCATAACGGGCGAAGCCGCGCAACGGCATAGGCCCGGGAGCCAGGGGCACCTTATGTTCGGCATGGATCCCACCCCGGAATTTGCTGCGCAAATTCCGG
>JANOVQ010000091.1:0-3152 GCA_031417495.1 Pseudomonadota bacterium
AGCCGATGAAAATATCGATAAGACTCTTGGTGGTCGCGGACGCGCTTTGCATTTAAGACGCGGGCAAAAGGCAAGCTCTGACACCGAACTCTTATTCCCTGCTCCGATGTGGAAGTTCGGTTCGGGGATGCCGAGTTCCTGGAAGAAGACGTCACTCATGCCGTGATCGTAGTGCTGGCCGGTGTGCACCAGGCTCCAATCGAAGACGTCTTCGTGCTTGCGAAGTTCGCGGATGATGGGGGCCACTTTATGAAGTTGGGGCGGGCGTCGGCGACTAAGATAATTTTGGTGCGGGTGATCATGGAGTGGTGCAGGGTTAGGGCTGTATGGATCCCGGATAACCGCGATGCGGTTTCCGGGATGACGAGGTTTGAGGATTCTTATTGGAGTCTTCACCCTAAGCGACTGCCGCAAAATTAGCAGATCGGCTCGTCGTGCGGAGCCGTGGGATGGATGGTGTAGTTCCACTCGCCGTGGAAGGCATGGGGTTCGAGGTGTACCTCTGCAAGTTCCTTGTCCGATATACGTCGGCCCTTGGCATAGATCCGGTCATCGATGCAGCTCTTCACGAGCAGACCGGCTTTGGTGGTCGTGGCGCTGATCAGGTTCACGATGACTTGATGAGTTAGCAGCGGCTTGCCGCGCCAGTTCTTGGTGATGAACGAGAATAACCGATGCTCGATCTTGTTCCACTTGCTGGTCCCTGGCGGCAGATGACAAACGCTTATGGGGAAACCGAGTTCGTTGGCCAGTGTCTGTAGTTCAACCTTCCACAGACGTAAGCGGTATCCATTGCTGCCTCCACCGTCGGCGGTGATCAGCAGTGAATTCCCCTGCGGATACCGGGGCGCGCCCATCTCCTTCCACCAGGTACGAATGCTCTGCACTGCAAACTCGCCGGTGTCGTGGCTGAGCCCGACGCTGACCCAGGCTTCGTTCTCTTGCAGGTCATACACGCCGTAGGGTGCAGCACGTCCCTTCTGTGGATCGACGAAGTCATGAACCGTGACGTCCTCCGGATCGCCTTTGGCTCGCAGTTCGCTGCCAGCGTTCTTATACGGCCCCACCAATTCTTTTTTCTTCGTATCCACCGAGATGACCGGCTCGTTCGATCCCAGTCGTCGACGGATCATTTCGTTGATGTGTTCAAACTGCGCGTTTCGGTCCGGATGCTGTATCCCTTCGAGTCGCTTGCGATTGGCCTGAAGGCTGTAGCCAAGCTCCTTGAGCAGCCTGGAGACCATCTTCATGCTCGTCTGATGGCCCTGTTCCTTGAGCGCCCCCACGATATTGCGTTGGCTGCGCGCCGTCCACAACAGCGCAGACTCTGGGTCGCCGCGCGTCGTGGACTCGACCAAGGCTTTCAGGTCTGGAAGCAAGCTCGGATCTTTTTCAGTCGTCTTCTTGCGCCCGCCGCCAGGCCGTCGACTTCGGCTCGCAGGCAACCTCTGTGCACTCCCGTGCTCGATCGCCCACACTTCCGAGATCCCCCTTCCGATGACACTCGCTGCCATCCCCGTGGCGCGCGAGGCCGCCGCAATACCGCCATATCCGAAGGCAATCGCCTCGTTCGCTACGAAAAGACGACGGGCTCTCTCACTGAGGCTGCTCTTCAGCTTGACGAAGCGATCCCGGATCTTCGATTCTTTGGCTTTGCGTTCCTTCATCATCCCCACATGAGGATCTTCAGAGCGCACAAAGTCAAGCTTTTATTTTGCGGCGGTCGCTTAGATACGTGTATCGAATTAATTAGTCTCGTCACCCACCAAATCACTCTTGCTCGAATCCCTGACTCGTGAATTTCAAAGTGCGACTATTTTCAGTTACGGTCCGGACAATATGGTCAGGAGTCCCATTCGGAATCTTTGCCTCAACTTCGATTGTCACGGTAACAGTCGAACCGACCAGACCCGAAAGATGCGAGATAACCTCTTCAGCAATTCGACTCGCATCCCTACCAACGCGAGTGGTGTCAAGGACTGCTGTGCCGTGAAAGCGTTTCGGTTTCTCCGCGACTAATGGCGGGGGTGCATCCAACCTAGTGGAAACCGTTTCTACGTGACCTAGCGGCGCGCCAATCACACCCAACGGAGCGTGGCCAGCACTTTCTGAATCTATCTGTTTGATCGCCACATCGGGCTTTACGACCAGCTCGGGTGCATGGACATCGGCCAGCGATACCATTTGCCCTCCACGCAAGCCTTTGTAGCGGCCAGCGATGTCGTCGAAACTATCAGCAATGCCGAAGCTATCCTGCGCCCAGGTCAAAAGATTGATGCCATCTCTCACGGCATCTAGTAGCACAGCGGAATTCTTGAGTCGCGGCAGATAAAGATATCGCGCGAAGTCTTCGACCAGCTGTTTCACCGCCACATGGTCCCCGCGCCACAGAGGAATGCGATCCAGTTCCATCTTCAGGCGCGTTGACGCAAAGCTGGTCAGGTATAGCTCATCCGTACGCAGCTTCTTGCTGGCACGCACCGCGAGCGCGTCTGTCCCCGACAGGCGCAGTGCCTCCCAGGAAATCACGGTCTGTGGTGTTGCCTGCACCGGTACCAGCAACCACTGGTACGTCTCCGGCAGCCGCGCGGTCACCGCGCCATCGGCAGCGGCCTTCTGGGTCTCGGCCTGTGTCACCTGAAACGGCGAAAGATTGAGATTTTTCTGGTCGGCTAGAATCGATTCCCACGCCAAGACCTTACGCGCCGCTTCATCCAAGTCCTGCAAGCGGGTCTTGTCCGCCGCTAGAAAAACAAGAGTATTCCGATACAGACGAGGAGTGTTGCCGCGAGATTCCAAAATCGCCTTCGCCGCTATTTCGGCGGCACTATCGCCCTCTTTGCTGTAAGGGTGATTGATGCCTAGCACCACTAAGCGCGCATCCAGGTCGTCTGGTACATCTGCACCCGTTTGCGGCATGGGATGGATGCGGTTGAAGTCTCCCGTGCGCGCTAAATCTTGGCGCAAGCGACGCTCCAGTTCGTGCACCACTTTATCGGGTTCGCGCTTCAACTGCTCTGCGCGGTCCTCCGCAAGCTTGGTCACCGTCGGTTGGGTCGAATACCAGTAGTGCGGCCCGTCCTGATACAGATAGGTCGCCGCGCTTGCCATGCGCCGCAGGGCATCGCCGAAAACGGCGGGAGATTCGCCCG
>JANOVQ010000092.1:0-1513 GCA_031417495.1 Pseudomonadota bacterium
ACGTGCACTACGTGGTGCCGCAGTTCTCGCATACACATATCAATTTTCAGCGCGTGCCGGTGGTCGATACCTCCAATCCATTCGTTGCCCGGCATATTCCCGGGGCGGATGAATCATTCCTGGTGGTGCGCTTTGCCAACCGGCGCGGGGCTGATTTCCCCTATTTGCTATCGATGCTGGAGGGATCGTTCATGTCCCGTGCGAACACCATCGTATGCCCTGGGGGTAAAATGAATCTCGCGATGCAATTGGTCTTTACGCCGTTACTTTCGCAAATGATGGAAAAGCGCACGCACGCGCTGGCGCGCGGCTGACGGCGGCGGCAAGCGGCGCCGAGGGGACATTTAAGAGTAAACTCCGCGCGACAGCACCCACCTGGTTTCACCACATTATCTACGCACAGAGAAGGTACCGATGGCAGATCACGCAGATACCCGCAGCATGGCTTTGTACTGCGACTTTGAGAACGTCGCGCTGGGCGCGCGCGACGCCAAGTACGCGCGCTTCGATATTGGCAAGGTGCTTGAACGTCTGCTGCTGAAAGGCAACATCGTCCTCAAGAAGGCCTATTGTGACTGGGACCGCTACAAGGACTTCAAGAACGCGATGCACGAAGCGGCCTTCGAGCTGATCGAAATCCCGCATATACGGATCTCTGGCAAAAATTCTGCGGATATTCGAATGGTGGTGGATGCGCTCGATCTCTGCTACACCAAATCGCACGTGGACACCTTCGTCATTATCAGCGGAGATTCGGATTTCTCGCCCTTGGTCAGCAAGCTGCGCGAAAACAATAAGACCGTGATTGGCGTCGGGATCAAATCTTCGTCCTCGGATCTGTTGATTTCAAATTGCGACGAATTCATTTATTACGACGACCTCGTGCGGGTAGAAAAACAACGTCGACCGCGGCGTAAAGCGCCAGTGCCAGCCACTGCGGCGACACCCGCCGTGACCGCCGAACAAGACCGCAGCCAGGAAGCGATCGATATCGTGATGGAAACCGTGGAGGCGTTATCTGCCGAGCGCGGGGCGGAGGACAAGATTTGGGGGTCGATGGTCAAGCAGGCGCTGAAGCGCCGCCAGCCCGGTTTCAATGAGTCGTATTATGGCTTCCGCTCCTTTAGTCGCCTGCTCGAGGAAGCAGAAAATCGCAAGTTACTCACGCTTGAGCACGACGAGAAATCGGGCGGCGTCATCATCCGGAATTTCGTGTCCGAGGCCGATGCTGAGATAGAATCGTCCGGTACCTCCTAGCGGCCCGTCGCACTTAGGGAACCGATGCAGCAGAGTCCTCCTAAGTCTGACAGGCTGCCAGATCCATTAACGTCGAAAGGAGCCCTCCATGCAGTTCGAAGAAAAAATTCCGCGACAATATTTTTCGCGTAAGGAAATGGCCAAGCGCGTCGCGCGTTTCTCGACGCTCAAAGGCTCTGATGGCGGCCTGCCGGATAGCTATCATCCGAGCGCCGAACGCCTGCTCTACAACGTCATCGGCTTTCAGCCACCGCCG
>JANOVQ010000093.1:0-10393 GCA_031417495.1 Pseudomonadota bacterium
ATAAATATATTCACCTTTAATTGGAAAGGCCAGCGACTAAGAACGCGGGGATTGGTGGCTGCCCCCGATTTGGGTGCATCGCTATCGCGCGACGTTGGACTCAAGATTCTGATTGCGACGAAACCGGGAGCGCGCGACCACGTTAAGCGGCAGCATGCTGAGCCTCTAGCAGCCTGTCGGACTTAGGGAATCGCCGTAGCAGATTCCTCCTAAGTCCGACAGGTTGTTAGGGTGCGGAAAAATGAAACCCCGCCGAAGGCGGGGTTTGGGTTGTGACACGCGGTCTCTCGCTACATGACGGAGGCGATGTTCGTCACCTGGCCGCCTAATTAGGCAATGGCCCGAAGGCTCATTAGCTTTTGCCAGTCCGGATGCGCGATCGTACGCTCGCATCATCCATCGGCTCCGGTCTCTCGTTGTGCGGTAAGCCCACCGCACTGGGGTATCTTTAAGTCTAGTTCAGATATTCGTGATCGCAAGATCAATTTGTCGCAAAGCGTGGCGCGCTGCGCACCAGCAGAAAAATGAGGAAACTAATGAACACACATCGCATCGCAGTGATCGCAGGAGATGGGATTGGTCAAGAGGTGGTTCCAGAAGGCTTGCGCGTACTGGAAGTTGCGGCGCGTAAGTTTGGAATCTCGCTCGCGTTCGATCACTTCGATTTTGGATCGTGCGCTTACTACGTCAAACACGGCGCAATGTTGCCTGCGGATTGGAAAGATCAGATTGGTGGGCATGAAGCGATCTTCTTTGGCGCAGTCGGATGGCCCGCGACAGTCCCCGATCATGTTTCGGTGTGGGGCTCAATCCTCACTTTCCGGCGCGAGTTCGATCAGTATGTGAATTTGCGACCAGTTCATCTCATGCCAGGCATCACTTCCCCGCTCGCCAACCGTAAGCCCGGTGAAATCGATTTCTATGTGGTACGCGAGAACACCGAGGGCGAATACAGCAACATGGGCGGGCGCATGTTCCAAGGGACCGCGCGCGAAATCGTGGTGCAGGAAACGGTGATGACGCGCACTGGCGTTGATCGCGTGTTGAAGTATGCGTTTGAACTCGCCGCGCGGCGGCCCAAGAAACATCTCACCTCAGCCACGAAATCGAATGGTCTCTCGATCAGTATGCCGTTCTGGGATGAGCGGGTGGCCGCGATGGCGCGCGAGTATCCTGATCTGCGCGTCGATCAGTATCACATCGATATCCTGACCGCGAATTTCGTCATGCATCCTGATTGGTTCGACGTAGTGGTCGCCAGTAATTTGTTCGGCGATATTCTGTCCGATCTCGGACCTGCCTGTACCGGTACGATTGGCATCGCGCCCTCGGCCAATCTGAATCCGGAGCGTCAATATCCGAGCCTGTTCGAACCCGTGCACGGCTCGGCGCCGGATATTGCGGGCAAGGGGATCGCGAATCCGATCGGTCAGATTTGGTCGGCGGCGTTGCTGCTGGAGTTTCTGGGTTATCAAGCAGCCCATGACGCAATTTTCAACGCGATAAAAGCGGTTTTGATCGCTGGCCCTGCGCACGCACCGCTCACGCCGGATATTGGTGGTAAAGGGACGACCAGCGATCTAGGTCGCGCGATCGCTGAGGCGCTTTAAGAACAACCCACAGGTCGGATAACGCGGCTGACGCCGCTCATCCGCCCTATAAAGCTCTGTTGCGCGGACCCGCGGGCGAGCGCTAATGCAAGCTAGGTTTCTTCCAGAAGTCGCGGCGGTCTACCGAGCGTACGCGCAGTTCGAGGATTCGCCGTTCACGTTCGATCGTGAGCGGAATATCGACACCCGCCTCACCGCAGGCCCAGATCTGGCGCAGAAACGTCGCAAGCTCAGAGACCGGCGCGCCTGCGACCGCGCGCACCACATCGCCCGAGCGCAGCGCGGAGGCTGCCGGTGCGTGCGCGTAAACGCCAGCCACCACTAATGCCTCGCGCACTTGCGAGACAAACATCCCGAGCCAGGGTCGTGGGGGCTTCAAGGTACGTCCGTAGGCTAGCAACTCATTCATGATCGGTTTGAAAAGATCGACTGGCACACTCATATTGCCGTCGAGGGATACCCCCTGGGGCAAGATGCGATCGATATAGAGCGAGCCAATCGCACACAAGCGACCGGCCGAATCAAGCACGGCCGCCCCCCCCCAATTGGGATGCGCCGGCGCAGTGAATAAAGCCTGTTCGATTAAATATTCCCAATAACCCGCGAACTCACCAATCGCGGCGACTCGTGCCCGCAGTGCCTGCCTGCGCCCGCCGTAGCCCGCCACGATGACCCGGTCATCGACTGCCAGCGCCTGTACGCTGCCAAGTTCGAGTGGTACCACCCCAAGTTTGCCGAGCGCTTGAATGAGTCCGAAGCCTGTTTCGTAGTCGTAGGCCACCACATCGCCCGCCACCGCACGCCCAGTTTGATCGAATAACCACAGTTGTTCGGCTTCGGTAATGAGATAGCCAATGGTCAACACCAGCCCCTGCGCGCTGATCACGACGCCATGGCCCGCGCGCTCGGTGCCAAGAATCTGCGCGGTGTAGGCGTCTTCCGGAATGCGCGCCCGCACCGAGACAACCGCTGAGAGTGCGCTATCGAGCTCGAAATCAACCTGATCGGGGCGTGGTATTAATTCGGCAGGAATCGAGTGTTCGGAGTCGGCGCTCATGGGCGTAATAGGCTGCTTTTTGTCGGGGTGCGGCCATGGTACTAAAAACAGCGTGGGTGCGTGACAGTCCCCTCGTCAGCAGATCACTGCCAGGGGTTGGGATATGCTGCGGTCGCGTGTTTTGTTCTCTCCCGGAGAACTTGCAACTCAGCGCGCCCAGGCGCGCAGTGCCGGCGGCCTGCTTTGCACAGCGTGCGGATTTGCCGTGAGCTACGGCGCGGGCGGTACGCAGCAATTCCGGGATGGATTGCGCAGTGGTAGCGTAGACCAGTCCCCGCTTCCTGGGGCGCTCGGCACAATGGTCGCTATTTCTGCTCCGCTATCTAGTGGAAAAGCTTTCGCGCAATCTTCTTCAAGTTAACGAAAAGGACCCACTATGACCGCCTTCAATTTCGACGACCGCAATATCGCTTGGCAAAAACTTGGCGAATTTGAGCATTTACGTTTCTCCATCCTCGACATCGATGAGAAAAACAAAATCGCTGATGTGCTTTTCAAATTTTCTGCCAATGAGCAAATCGTTCTTCACCGACATTTGGCCCATAACAACACCTTCGTTATCCAAGGCGAGCATCGCCTTTATCATCCCAACGGGGTGCTTAAAGAAGTGCGACCGGTCGGCAGCCTGACTTCCAGCCCGCCAAGCAACGATCCGCATCGCGAAGGCGGCGGCGAGCAGGATGTGATTATCGCTTTCAGCATTCGCGGCGACGGCGTTTTATATGAATTGCTTGACGACGACCTGAACGTGATTGCCACGATCAGCCTGCAGGATTTGATCGATCTGCGTAACGCATAGCCAGCGACCTAGAACGCAC
The DNA here is from genome assembly GCA_031417495.1 of Pseudomonadota bacterium. GTDB lineage: Bacteria > Pseudomonadota > Gammaproteobacteria > CAIKBL01. The sequence continues at coordinate 3,486 of JANOVQ010000093.1, forward strand.
AACCGCGACCAAGGACTCTGACTCCTTGGTTCGCTAAGTCTCAGGGTTTGTCCGGCGACGCCGGGATAATTATTGTGGTGCCGCCCCCGGTGTTGCCCTTTTCACCGGTTGCGCCTGTTTGTCCTGCGCTGCCGGTTGCCCCGGTATCGCCGGTGGTGCCTTTGTTGCCGGTGTAACCGGTATCGCCCGTAGCGCCTTTGTTCCCAGTGTAACCAGTCTCGCCGGTGGCGCCGGTAGCGCCGGTCGGGCCGGCGGGTCCGGGAACCGGTCTGTCGCACGCGCTCAAGGCGAGGGCGAGGAGGGTTACCGAGAATGCAGTTGAATACTTCATGAGAATTCCTTTCGAGGGTTTCGCGGAAAATCGCGCGCCGGGAGGAAGTTGCGATCGCCCAGCGCAGGTGCGCAAAACTAGCCCGGATCGAGGCCCTATTCTGTTCGATGGCACACACAAGCCGCCGGTCTCGCGCAGAAATCCCGCTGGAAGACGCATCTGTCAGCCGCTGCCCAACGCCCGCTCAAGGGTTTTGCTTCAGCGCGACCACACGGCCCTCTGCATTGATGGAAACCCGATAACGATTGCCGTCAGTGCACAACGCAAGATAGTCGTCCTCGGCTTGTTGTTGGGCACTGGCGACCTGGCCGCACGGCAGGCCCAGCAACAGGATGACGGAGGTGAGATCCTTGCCTAACGTCACCGCCGCAGCGGCCGGTACCGAAGCGGCGCAGAGCGTGCCGAGAAATAGCGTGAGCGCCGCAGCAGATGCACGTATGAGCAAGGTTCTTCTCCTTTAATCAGATGGCCGTCTTAAATTTCACCGGGTCGGCCAGGATGTCCCAGATCGCTTCACGCGATCCCGCAATCATTTTCGCGAGCGGCGGATCGTCGTCCTGCACCAAAGTGAGTACTTTAAGGACCAACAGATCGTACGGTTGGCGCAGGGTGGTCACGCTAGTCTTTTGTCCGCCCTGGTAATGCGTGCGGAATTGTTGCATCAAGGTATCCACTTGGTTCTTGAGCGCGAGTTTGGTGAACACGCCAATCGCAGGGGTCTGGCGTAAGCGTGCCTGCAACATCGTCATGTCCAGGGTGGGTTCTGGTGGTTTGCTGGGTTCTGGCGGTTTGATGATCGTCTGCGGGGTCACCTCCGGTGGCGACTGTTGGGTCGCGAGCGGGGTGGTGGCCGCGTTGGCGAGGGTTTGGAGCGCGGCCACCGGCAGCGCCGGTGCTGTAGGCGCCGCTGGAATCGGCGCAGCGCGTGGGGTTACTGCCACCACTGTCGGTGCTGTCACGCTGGCGTGGTCCGCAGTCTTCACGGGCTGACGCGGTGCCGCCGGTGCTACCACCTTGGTCGTGGTCGGCGCGGGTTCGGATTTGAATGGTGTCGCTGCGGGAATGTCGGCCGGCGTCACGCGCTCCGGCGCAGGCGCACTGACTACTGCGGGTGGTAGAACAGGGCTGGGCGAAGGAGCCTTTTCTACGGCTGCACACCCGGTCAGCAGGGCCAGCACAAGAACTTCTGATGGACGCAGGTTGAGCAACATTATCTTTTCGCACGGATCGCCAGCGTGCAAAGTATTCGCCAGCCACGGCACAGTCTGTTCGGTAACCAACGGAGAGGCCATGCGCGCCCGCAGCGGCGGCGGTTCTGTGCGAGATCGAACATACAGTCTGAGCAATTTGACCTAGCCTGCGCGTCAATCATGACTCCGATGCCCGAGACCCCGGCCGCGTTTGCTCTTCCTTCCGCGCATGAAGTTGCGCTCTCTGGATGCTGGACCGCGCGCGGTATCGGCACCATGGAGCGGACGATGAACGGCCTGAGGCCTGCCGGCGGTGCTGGCATGGTCGTCGATGGCGCACAGATCGAGGCGCTGGATACCGTCGGTGTGTGGCTCGTGCAGCGCCTGCTGACGCGGCTGCGTGGGCCAGACGGTGAGGCGCAATTGCGCGGGTGGCGCCCCGAGTTCACGCGGCTGCTGGATCTCGTCAAAGAGCAGCTCGTCGCGCCGCAGCCACTCCCGATTGCGGACCGTTCGGTGCTTGAACGTATCGGGCGAGGCACCACTGAGGGTCTCGCCGAAGGCCTCGCCATCTTGAGTTTTCTCGGCGCCAGCGCGCTCGCGCTGGCCGGCAGCGTCGCCCATCCGGCACGCCTGCGCTGGCCGGCCATTCTGCACAATTTGCAGAGTGCCGGTTTTAGTGCGCTGCCGATCGTTGGCCTGCTCGCGTTTCTGCTGGGCACGGTGGTGGCTTATCAAGGTGCCAGCCAGCTCACGCGCTATGGCGCGGATATTTTCGTAGTCGATTTAATCGGGCTTTCGATGCTGCGCGAATTCTCGCCCTTGATAACCGCCATTATTGTGGCCGGTCGTTCTGGCTCGGCCTATACCGCGCAGATCGGCACGATGGCGGTGACCGAGGAACTGGATGCGCTGCGTACGCTCGGGATCGCGCCGTTGGATCAGCTGGTGCTGCCGAAAATCTTCGCGCTGCTGATCGCAGTGCCGTTGTTAACCGCGTATGCCGATCTGCTGGGGGTGTTCGGCGGCATGCTCATGGCGCACGTGCGGCTGGGGATCGGTTTCGGTGATTTTCTCGATCGTCTGCCGCGGGCCATCAGCCTCACCGATTATCTGATCGGGATTGGTAAGGCGCCGGTATTCGCGGTGATCATTGCCGTGGTCGGGTGCTTTCAGGGCTTTCAGACCCGGGGTGGCGCGGACAGCGTCGGTCGCCAGACCACGCGCAGCGTGGTGCATTCAATCTTCCTCGTGATCGTCGTCGACGCGTTGTTCTCGGTGGTGTTCAGCGTACTCAAACTCTGACATGCAAGCAGCCAACGCCAGCCCCACCGCCGTCATCGAGATTAAAAATCTCTCCACACGCTTTGGCGAGCACATCGTGCATGACGGCATCGATCTGGAAGTACGCCAGTCCGAGATCTTCGCGCTGGCCGGTGGCAGTGGTTCCGGTAAATCCACTTTGCTGCGGGAAATGATTCTGTTGCAGCGGCCAGACTCCGGCACGCTCCGCGTGTTCGGCATCGACATTCAAAAACTGGACGAACTCGAGGTGCGCGTATTACGCCAACGCTGGGGCGTGATGTTCCAGCACGGTGGGCTATTCAGCTCGCTCAATCTGCTCGCCAACATCGGTTTGCCGCTGCGCGAACATACTGCGCTCGATAGAGAATTAATTGACGAAATCGCAGCCTGGAAGATTGCTCTCGTCGGGCTGGAGCCGGCGACCGCCAGCCAATTTCCAGCGGAACTTAGCGGCGGCATGCTGAAGCGGGCCTCGTTAGCCCGCGCGCTTTCGCTCGACCCAGAACTGCTGTTTCTCGACGAGCCCACCGCCGGCTTGGACCCGGCGAGTGCCGCCGGGGTCGATCAGCTGGTGCGCAAGTTACGCGATGTGTTCGGCCTCACGATCATCATGATTACGCACGATCTGAATCTCCTGTGGCAGGTGGCCGACAGAGTCGCGGTGCTGGGCGAGGGCAAGGTCCAGGGGATCGGCACCATGGCCGAACTCGCGAAGTTGGATCAGCCCGCCATCCGCGGGTTCTTTGCCGGACCACGCGGTCAGGTCGGGCAGTTTCAAACACCGGAAAATCCTCGGGAGTCCACATGGAAACCAAAGTGAACTATGCCGTGGTGGGCGCCTTCGTGATCGTGCTCGGCGCCGCGCTGGTGATGGGGGTGTTGTGGCTCGCGACTGGCGCCTTCCAGGAAAAATTTAATCTCTATCTGGCGCTGGTCGATGAATCGGTGTCTGGCCTCAATCTGAATGCGCAGGTGAAGTACAGCGGTGTCGAAGTGGGCAAAGTCCGCGCGATGGATCTGGAGCCTAACAATCCGCGGCGGGTGCGCCTGACATTTGCCATCGCCCAGGGCACGCCGATCAAAGAGGACACCGTCGCAGTTTTAAGGACCCAGGGGCTGACCGGGATCGTGTATGTCGAACTGACTGGCGGCAGCCCCGATTCGCCGTTATTGCTTGCGAAAACGCCCGGTCAGCTGCCAGAGATTCGGACCAAGGCCTCACTCAGTGCGCGGCTGGAAAATCTGCTCACCACCTTGATCGCCAAGCTGGACAGCACTACCAACAATCTCAATGCGATCCTCAGCGCGAAGAACCAGGCGTTGTTCACGCGCACCCTGAGCGACATCTCCACCTTCGCGCACACCCTCGCCGCGCGCAAAGATACCCTCGACACCGGAATCCGTGATGCTGCGCGGGTGACTGCCGATCTCAAAGGTGCCGATCTCAAAGGCGTGATCGAACGCATCGGGCGCAGTGCTGACTCGATCAGGGAAATGGGCACGGAGGCCTCACGGGCAAGCGCCGCCGCCAGCGAAACGGTTGCCACCGTCGGCGCCGACTTGAAGCGCTTCACGGCAGACTCCCTGCCCGCGGTCGAGCGACTGCTGAGTGAGATGAGCGTGCTGACAGCTTCACTCCGACGGTTGAGCGAGCAGACCCAACGAAATCCCCGCACGTTGCTGTTTGGCCGGCGTCCGCTGCCGCCCGGTCCGGGCGAATCAGCAGGCACTCTGCGATGACTACGCGCTGCAGAATCACGGCTGGGATTGTCCGCATGCTGGCGGCTGCGGTGCTGGTCCTGGTCGGTGGCTGCGCGGCGTGGCGGCCGACCAGCGAGGCGCCGCCGGCATTTTTCTCGTTGGATCAGCCGGTGGCGGTGAGCGTGTCTGCCGGCAATAAAGCACCCACCACCGGCGCGATCCTGGTCGTGAATCCGCCCGGGGAGTCGGCGGGATTTGACAGCCCGCATATTATTTATGTGCGCCAGGCACAGCGGCTTGAATATTTCGCGCAGAGCGAATGGATCGATACCCCCGCTCGCATGCTCGCGCCGCTGCTCGTGGCGGCGATCGAACGCGGAGGGGCGTTTCGCGCAGTCGTGCTCGCACCGCGCTCGGTGACCGGGGATCTGCAACTCGATACGGAAATTATTCGCCTGCAGCATGAGTTTTTCGAGGACCCGAGTCGGGTCCACTTCACCCTGCGCGCAACCTTGGTCGATGCGACGTCACAGCGGGTGCTGGCGGTGGAAGAATTCGATAGCGTCGCCAGCGCCGCAAGCGAAGATCCCTATGGCGGGGTACTCGCGGCGAGCGACGCCGTACGCCAGGTGCTCGATCGGCTCGCCACCTTCTGCGCCAAATGGGGAGCGGCACGAAATTGATCGCGGCGCCGACCTAAGCGCGACACCGCACGGAGCTGAGCTTTTCCCACACCTATAGTTCTTGCGCAATAACCGCGCCGGAACCTCGCCATCTCGCGAGCCGGAAAAGATAGAGGTCACCATGGCAAAGCCCCCCGCAATGCACGCATCCGAGGTACACACGTCCGGCGAAAAAACCGCAGAATCTGGGTCCAATCATGGGACCCCGGTGCTGAGCCGGCTCAAACGGATTCTGACGCGCAAGCCGAACTCGACCAAAGCCATGCATCAGAACGCCTTCACGAGCGCACTCGAGGAGCGTTTCTCGCAGATTTTTGTCCATGACAATGAGCAAGCGCCGCCACGCAGCACGAAGGTCAGTCACGCACATCTGCGTCAGCAGGGGAATCTGTCATGAGTCTGCCTAACATTGAAGAAATTAAGGGCGTGTGGAAGCAACAGGTTGGCGCCGCGAAAATCGCGTGGGGCAAACTGACCGAAGACGAATTGCTGCGCCTTGAAGGTCACGAACAGAAGCTGGCTGGCCTGATTCAGGAGCGCTATGCGATTACCCGTGAAGAGGCAGATCAGCAGGTCAAGCGCTTTTTCGAAAAGCACAATTCCTGATCTGAGACAAGCTTACCCGCCAGGCCCGCGCGCTGGAATCCTGAAAATGTGGGAGAACAACCATGACCACTAAGATTCCTCACCACACGCTCGTGGTGGTGGCGGATGGGTCGGGCGCACGGTGGTTTCGTAACGCGGGCGATGCGCAGAAAATATCGTTAACCGCCCATGGTGAGCTGAAACCTTCTAATCTTTTGAGCGACGGTCCAGCCGGCAAGCGACCGATAGAGTCGTCAAGCCGCGAAACGGACGAAGCGACGTTCGCCAAACAGTTAGCCAACGAACTTTATCGGCGCGCTTATAGCGGAAATTTCGCCGCCCTGGTGCTGATTGCCGATCCCCAGACGCTGGGTCAAATCCGTCCCACTCTGCACAAGGAAGTTAAGGAGCGACTGATACTCGAGATCGACAAAACGTTGTCGCACGCTTCAATCCCCGAACTTGAGAAGGCGCTGCGTGCTGGATGATGACATTTAAACCTCGCTATCGATCGTATGTGCTCGCCAGTGTGCTCGCCGGCAGCTGGCTTTTTGGCTTCGCTAACCGCGCGGCGGCCGGCGAAGACACGCGCCAAATCATGCACGGCGTATTCGATGCCATCGCTTACCTGTTGCCGCTTAGCGTGCGCGACCCTGCGACGTCCTCCGCCTGGGATCGCGAACTGATTGACAGCAAACTCGCGGTGCTGCGCAAATCGTCGGCAGCGCTGGTCGCGCACACCGCCGACAAGACCCCGGAATTCCGCTTTCTTGCGCAGTCTTTCGATGCCTCGGTGAAGGATATTGATACCTCATTTAAGGAGGAGTGGCCTTCTTATGCCTACTTCTCGCTGATGGAACTGACTCAGCACTGCGTGGCTTGCCATTCTCAACAGAAATCAGCGGCTCGCGACGAGTTCAGTCAGCGCCTGCTGGCGCGGGTCAATACGGAAACTTTCGATGAAAGCGAACTCGCGCAGCTCTATGTCGCGACCCGCCAGTTCGATGCGGCCCTGAGTACCCTTGAACACAAGTTGTTGGCGCCCACGCAGGATGCGATCGATCTCGATCTCGCAGGGATCCCGTTGGATTATCTGTCGCTGGCGCTCGGCGC
>JANOVQ010000094.1:0-7013 GCA_031417495.1 Pseudomonadota bacterium
TGCCACCACGGGTTTTGAAACCGGCCAGCTCATGAACATGCTGTGTGGCAATTGCTCCTTGCAGGAAGACGTGCAGCTCGTCGATGTGGACTTGCCAGCCACCTTGCGCCAGTCCTTTCCGGGACCACGCTACGGCATGCAGGGAATTCGCCAGCGGCTCGGCGTGCATCATCGGGCTTTAACCTGCACAGCATTGAAACCGCAGGGTCTATCGGCGAACGAACTTGCGGCCTTGTGCGCGACCTTCGCGCGCGCGGGACTCGATGTGATCAAAGACGATCATGGTCTCGCGGATCAGGCGTATGCCCCGTTCGCGATGCGCGCACAGGCCTGCCAGCGAGTGCTCCGCGAAGTGCGGCGTGACACTGGACGCCGCACGCTCTACGCGCCCAGTCTCTCTGGCCATCCGCGCACCTTGCGCGAACAATTGAAGGTGGCGGCGGGCGAGGGGATTGAAATGCTGCTGGCTGCGCCGATGATCATGGGCTTGCCGGTGTTCCAGGATCTGGCGAGCGAGGGTTTCGGGGTGCCGGTCCTCGCCCATCCGGCCTTGAGCGGCATCCTGCGCATTGCGCCGCCGCTGTTCTACGGCAAGCTCTTTCGTCTGTTCGGTGCGGATGCCGTGATCTTCCCGAATTTTGGCGGGCGCTTCAGTTTCAGTCACCAGACCTGCCAGGCGCTGGTAGCAGCGGCGCGCGCACCATGGGGCGAGATTGCACCTCTGCTGCCGGTGCCCGCCGGTGGTATGACGGTGGAAAGGGTGCCGGAAATGATTGCGGCGTATGGGCGCGAGTCGATGTTGCTGATTGGCGGCGGTCTGTTGAGTGCCGGTTCTGCGCTGTTGGAACGAAGTCAGCAGTTTGTGGCGGCGGTGGCGGAAGAGAGCGCGCGGGTGAGTCCTAAACATTGAGGTGAATATGAGCGAACTCCCTCTCCATCGTCCCCACCAGGACGCTTATCGCTGGCAGTCGGTGCCGCTGCTGGCTTACAAACAGGACGGCAGCGCGCCTTTTAAAGAAGTCACGCGCCAGGTGTTGTTTGAAGACGCGGCGCTCGCTTGTCAGTTGCGTTATTTCGAGGTGGCGCCGGGCGGCCACACCACCTTGGAGCGTCATGAACACGTGCATGCGGTGATGGTTTTGCGCGGTAGTGGTCGTTGCCTCATCGGTATGCAGGTGATTGAACTCGCGTTACACGATCTGGTGCACATTCCGCCGCTCACCTGGCATCAGTTTCGCGCGGCGGACGCGGCGCTCGGTTTCCTGTGCATGGTCAATGCCGAACGTGATCGGCCGCAGTTACCGAGCGAGGAGGCGCTTGCCGAATTGCGCGCACATCCCGCAAGCGCGGAGTTCATCCGGACTTAAAGGCGGAAAAAAAGCCCGCGGGTGAATGACTCTTGCTTAATCCGGGTAATCGCCAAAGAGGCCGAACTCGGCCCCTTCGTCATCCCGGAATTTGCGTAGCAAATATTCGAGATCCATGCGCTTCATCGAATGTCCCTGGTTCCCGGGTCTCCGCGACTGCGTCACTTCGCCCGGGATGACGAAGGAGTAAAGCGCCTAGGCCTTGGCGACCAGCTTGGCGGCAGGACGCGCTGCGCCAATCTTGGTTGTGAAGTTGGGCCACACCTTGGTGGTCAGCAATTCCAGGCTGCGCATGCAGGCTTTCTGCGGCATGTGGTTGTAGATGAACATCCAGAAGTAATCGACTGGCAGTTCCTTCAATAATTTTTCCAGCTTGCGATTGACGGTGTCCGGGCTGCCGTGGATGACGAGGCCGCGTTCCGACAGCGCCTCGAAGGTGGCCGGCGGATCGAACGGACCCTCGCCGGGATAGGCAATGGCGGCGTTGAAACCGAACGGCACAAAGAAGTTATTCCAGATGAATGCGCCGGCTTCACGCGCGATGGCTTCGGCTTCGGCATCGGTATCAGCGACGATGAGTTCGCGACTCATCGCCATGCCCTGACCGAACTTAAGATTCAAGCCCGCCTTCGCAGCGGCCTCCTGGCCAGCCACGAAATGCGCTTTCACGATATCCAGATGGGTCATGATCGTGACCGGCACGATCCCGCGTTCCATGCCCCAGGCGATCGAACGCTCTGAGGTGGCGAACGGCATGAAGAGTTCCGGAATCGTTTTGTTGAAGGTTGGCGGCGCGATCCCGACCTCTACAATTTCATTCTGATCATTCAGACCCTGGCCGTATTTGCGGGCCACTTCATGCGCCATCCACTTGATGGGCTTGCGCGGAATCTGCCAGTGCTTGCCCTGGAAACTGAAGGTGTCGTTCTGCCAGGCCTTCATGATGATTTCGAAGTGCTCTTCGAACAGCGAGCGCTTGAGTTCTTCGTAGTCAGCGCCATCGCCCGGTTCGGCCAAGCCCACTTGCTGACCAAGAATATTGACCCAGCGCGGCTGATAGCCGCGCGCAAACCCGGCGAACACGCGGCCCTGCAACATCTGCGAGACCATCGCAATGTTCTCCGCCAGATTGATGGGGTTCTGCGAGGGCAGCACGTTACCGAGTTGCCCGAACTTCATGTTCTTGGTCTGCATGCCAAAGAACAGATCGAGGATTACGGGGTTGGTCGAGACTTCTTCCCCTTCGATATGGAAGTGATGTTCGGTGAAGCCGGCGCCGTAATAGCCGTGCTCATCCATGTAGCCGATTTGCTCGCTGAGATCCTTCAGCATGCGCTGGTAGAGATCGGTGCGTTTGCCGGCCATCCCTTGCTTAATCTCTTCTGTGTTACCGACGGACGGTAGGTAAAAGGCGCCTACTTCCATAACGTTCTCCCGTGCAATGTGAGTGATTCAGGGCGGGTCTGCGGCGGCTATCGGACAGGGCATCCCCGTGAGGCCTCGGAGAGTACTACGCGCCTAGGGGGCAGTCCACCCGAGGCCCCGCTCACTCGGAAACATCCGAGTAAATTGTCAGGAATCGTGACGAGAACCACGGCCACGTTGGGTATACTCCGAGCCCTCAGGTCGGTCCGCGCGCAGCCCCAGGAGATTCGTACGCCATGAAATTGATGTGGTTTCATTTGATGCCCTATACGGAATTGCCGGCAGATTTCCGTGAACGTTGTTCCTCGGTGTGGATCGATATCGATCCCAAACTGTTCGACCCGGCGCGCGGCCACTTGATGTACAACGATTTCATGGACGAACTCGAATACGCGGCGACCTGCGGTTTCGATGCGATCTGCGTGAACGAACACCACGCTAACGGTTATGGCCAGATGCCCTCGCCAAATTTGATCGCTTCGAGTCTGGCCCGCAGTACACGGGATTCGGCCCTGTGCATTCTGGGCAATTCGGTCGCGCTGTATAACCCGCCGACGCGCGTGGCCGAGGAAATGGCGATGATTGATTGCATCTCCGGTGGCCGCGTGATCGCGGGCTTTCCCGTCGGCAGTCCGCAAGACACGTGTTTTGCGTATGGCCAGAACCCGAGCATGCTCCGCCAGCGCTACTACGAAGGGATCGAGTTCATCCAACAGGCGTGGACGCGCGACGAAGTGTTTACTTTCGACGGCCGCTTCACCAAACAGCGCTATGTGAATGTGTGGCCGCGGCCGATTCAACGTCCGCACCCGCCGATTTGGATCCCGGGTGGTGGCTCGGTAGAGACCTGGCAGTACTGCGCCGAGCATGATTTCGTGTACTGCTTCCTGTCGTACTTTGGTTACAAGGTCGCGCGCGAACAGATGTACGGTTATTGGGCGGAGATCAAACGTCTCGGCAAGGAACCCAATCCCTATCGCGCAGGCTTCCTGCAGTTCGTCGGTGTCGCCGAAACACGCGCGGAGGCGATGCAGCTGTATCGGGAACCGGCCGAATATTTTTATGGCCGGTGTCTGCATGTGGATCCGCGCTGGGTGGTCCCGCCGGGGTATATGACAGAAGCGACGATCCGCGCGCGAGTGGAAAGCCAGATGCAGCTGGCGGCCAAGGTCTCCGCTGGTGGTGGTCCGTCGATCAACCAGAACGCGACGACTTTCGAGGCCATTGTCGATAACGGCTATGTGCTGGTCGGCTCGCCGGATGAAGTGGCCGACAAACTGCGCGAAGTCGCGCTCGATCTCGGCGTTGGTCACCTCATGTTATTGCTGCAGTTCGGCAACATGAGCAAGGAATTGACCAACTACAACACACGGATTTTTGCCGAGAAGGTCATGCCGCAACTGCACGACCTGTTCGACGATCAATGGGAAGACCATTGGTGGATCAAGCCGCTCCCCACGCCCCAGCGCGCCAACGCACAGGTGGCTGCGTGAGCGAGGGCGTCACGACGACCACGGTCGAGGTTAATGGTCACGCGTGTCGCGTGTGGACCAAGGGTCACGGCCCGCTGCTCGGCTATCTGCCCGGCATTGGCGGCCTTCCGCAGTGGACGCCTTTTCTCGATCTGCTGGCGCGCGAGCGAACCGTCATCGCGCCGTCGTTACCGGGGTTCCCCGGCGCCGCCGGCCATGATCTGCTCGACACGCACTTGGATTGGCTGCTCGCCACTTACGATCTCCTGCAAAAATGCGGGCTAGCGGGTGCGGATCTCATCGCGAGTTCAGTGAGTGGCGCGTTGGCGGCGGATGTCGCCGGGGTGTGGCCGGGCTTCCTGCGGCGTTTAACGTTGATCGCACCCTTCGGCCTTTTCGATCCCGCAGAACCCGCCACGGATATCTGGGCGCAGCGCCCTGGACATCTGAACGGACTGCTGTGTGCAGAGGCACAAACGTATAAGGATTTCGTCGCGCAACCTGACACGGTCGATCCCATTGAGTGGAAGGTTGAGCAGATGCGTGCCCTGGAAGCCGCTGCGCGATTTCTCTTTCCTACCGGCAATACTGGGCTTGCCGCGCGTCTCGGACGGATCCGGAATGACACCTTGTTGGTGTGGGGTGAGGGCGACCGCGTGATGCCGTTGGCGTATGCGGCGCGCTTCCAGGCGGGGATTGCGGGAGCGACTGCGCTAACGGTGATTCCTGTCGCGGGCCATCTGGCTGAACTCGATGCGCCGGCGCCCGTCGCCAAGGCGATTCTCGAGTTCTTACGTTAGCCTTCAGGGCATCTCTATAAATTCGATCGAGGCGATGATGGCAAGGCGCAGCCAAGCGAAAAAGCGGAGTTTACTTGGAGCAAATGAGCATTTTGAGCTCGGTTGCAACGCGGCCAGCGCGCCTTCAGCGAATTTATAGAGGTGCCCCTTAGCCGACGGCGCTCAACGCTTGGCAGGTCTGCCCGGACATGTGCTCAGTGAGCCATTCCGCGAAAGCTTCGCTCGGCATCGGCTTAGCCAATAGATAGCCCTGGACTTCATCGCAGCCGCGACGCCGCAGAAAATCGAGTTGGACTTTTTGTTCGACGCCTTCAGCGACGACTTTCAAGCGCAGGCTGTGGGCGAGTGCCACCACCGCTTCCACAATCGCAGCGTCATCACTGTCTTCGCATAGTTCGCGCACGAAGGACTGATCAATCTTGACGATATCCACCGGCAAACGTTTGAGATAACTGAGCGACGAATAGCCGGTCCCAAAGTCGTCGATGGCGAGGCTGATTCCCAGCGCCTTGAGTTGATTCAGCATGAGCATGCCGCGGGTCTCGTCCTGCATGACCAGGCTCTCGGTCAGTTCGAGTTGTATTTGGTGGGGCTTGGCGCCGGTTTCGTGCAGGATTTCAGTGATCCGTTGGGGCAGACTTTGATCGCGAAACTGCGCCGCAGAAATATTGATCGCACACACCAGGTCCTTAAATCCTTGGGCGTGCCAAGCGACGGTTTGGCGACAGGCCTCGCGCAGAATCCATGCGCCGAGCGGCAGAATCAGCCCCGTTTCTTCGGCAATCAGGATGAATTCACTCGGTGGGATCCGCCCGAGTTCTGGGTGATTCCAACGCACCAAGGCTTCCATGCCGGTCACCTCCAGGCTGTCGGTCAGCAGCTTGGGTTGATAGTGCAATGAGATCTGGGGGGTGCCGATGGCCTGGCGCAATTTAGTTTCCAGACTCAGGCGCTGCTCGGCGCGAGCTTCCATGTCGGGTGCATAGAGTTCGGTGTTGTCGCGACCGCGCCGCTTGGCGTGATTCACCGCCAGATTCGCGTGCCGCAGTAATTCCTCTGCCTGGTGAATTTCCGGCGAAGAGACCGCAACGCCGATACTGACCGTGACCGAGAGTTGTTCGCCGCCGATCGCGAACGGTAGGCGAAGACATTCGTGCACTCTCTGAGCCAGGCTCAGACCGCTGACCTCAGCATCGGTTTGCGTGCTGACCAGGCAGAATTCATCTCCCGCGACGCGCGCGACTAGATCGGGATTGCTGGCGATGTTCCGGTTGTCGCCAGTGTCCCGGCGCAGATTGCTGGTCAGACGACGACCCAACGCCCGCAACAATTCGTTGCCCAGCACATGGCCGAAATGTTCGTTAAAACGATGGAAGTGATCGAGGTTGATAACCAGCACGGTGACTTCCATTGCTTGCTTGTTCGCAGCCGCGAGCATTGCCTCCAGGCGCTGTTCAAGCAGGGTTCGATTCGGCAAGCCTGTCACGCGGTCAAAAAACGCGAGGTCGTGGATCTGTTGTTCGGCACGCCGCCGTTCGGTGATGTCCTGCACGGTTCCAATCACGCAATCCACGCCATCGAGACGCGCCTGTCGCACCATGTGCTGCTGGATCACTCGCACGCCGCCGGTCGCGTCCTTGATTTGATATTCAATCCCGGCGTCGCGCGTCGCTTTCATGCAATCTCGAAATGCTGCGCGCAGCAGTTCGCGATCACTCGGCACGACGAACTGGAGGAGTTGCGCGACCTCGGTAATCGTCGCCTCGGTACTTAGCCCCAGGACTTCGCAGGTTTGATTGGTCCAACGGGTGAAACCGACCCCTGGCTGGTATTCCCAATGGCTGAGCCGGGCAATGCGTTGCGCGGTGGCGAGTGCCGCTTCGCTATTGCGTAATTCATCGCCCATCACTTTGGCGCGCAACATGTAATCGAGCCGGAACTCGAGCAAG
>JANOVQ010000095.1:0-3622 GCA_031417495.1 Pseudomonadota bacterium
ATTGCGGCGTCGCCGGCGCCGACGACGACAAAGGTTTCGTTCTTTTAATCGTCGGGATCGTACAACTGATAAATGACGTGCGGGAGATCGTCGCCAGGCACTTCAAGTTTGCGCAGATTGCCTTGCAGACCAATCGCAATGACCACATTTTCGGCCAGCAGTTCGCTGCCATCGATGAGCTTGAGCGTGAAGTTGCCACGCTCGCCCTTGATCGACGCGACCTCGGTCGTGAAGCGTGCATTGGCACCGGTTTTAATGATGCCTTCGTGCCAGGTCTTCAGGATTCGTTCGCGCGTGCCGGCCTCGAAACCGACTGCCGCACGCAGTGGCAGGATGCCCGGCTCGGCCATCACGTGCTTGCCCTTCTGGTAGCGAAAGATGGTGTTCGCGATCTGGGGGGCGGCTTCCAACAGCAGGTGCGAGGTGCGCGTTTCGGCCGCGCGCGCGGCCGCGCTTAAGCCGCCCGGGCCCGCGCCGACGATCGCGATAGTGACCTTCTCAGCCATGGCGGTTCAATTGATCGCGGCTTCGAGGGTCGCGAGTTCGGTCTGCAGACGCGCTGGGTCGTACGCGTTCTGGTTTTCGAGCACGGTATACAAAACTTTGATCTGCGTTTCGAGTGCGCCGGCCTTGGCCGAGTCGGTCGCGCCGCTGTCGCGCAAGGAGTCAGTGAGGGCGTGGATCGCCATCACGGCTTGTTCGGCGGCCGCGTAATCGCGATAGTCGCCAGCGACCCCGCCTTTAACGATGCTGGTCAGGATGGTGCGCGTTTCCTCGGCTTTAAAGCCATGACCGCGGACTTTGCCTTCGGTATTGGCGACAACCGCCTGCAAGGCTTTGGCCGCTGTTTGCGTCGCACCGAGCGATTCGGTGCTCGCCTTGTGCATGGCGAGTAATCCCTGATGCAGCTCCTCGGCGAGCGCGGGTTCGATGGCCTTGGTCAGATACAACAACATGAGCAGATTGGCATCGTTGAGGCGCACGACGCCGGGCGGTAGGCCGGCAGTCTCGCGCGGTGCCCAGCGCGGCGTGTCCATCGGATGATGGCAAGCCTGGCAATCAAAGAACGCAAATTCGGGCATCACGCCTTTGCTCTGCCATTGCTCGCTCAAGAATAAATCGAGCGTGCGTTTGGCGGCAGCCGCTTGGCCGACGGCCCACACCTGCACATGGGAAGCGACCTGCTTGCGGCTGCGATAGTCGGCATCGACGCGATAGTGTGCAGGCTGCAAGAGGGTGAAGGTGTCGAGTTCGAAGGACAGCCGCGGATGGCCGGCGCCCATGATGCGGTGGGTCGCAAATTTATTGTTCGCGCCCAGATGACAGGACAGACAGAGTGTGGCGCGCGCGCTGGGATCCTCGGTGCGATACATGCCGGCCTTGAGATTTTCCTCGCGGCTCGCTTCGCCTGTGACATGCAGGCCGAGCCACTTGGAGGCTGGGCCGTGGCAGGTTTCGCAACCCACGCCATCGGCGATTTGGAACCGTTTGCCGCGCAGCTCAGCCGGTGCGTTATTGGCGTGACAATTCAGGCATTCGGGCGCGCCGGCCGCGCTCTTCAGGCCGAGATTCTGCGCGATCCGCTGGCCCTTTTCTTCGAGCAATACATGATAGGCCTTGGCGTGCGCGTCATCGCGATGCCAGGTAATGAATTCGCTTTGCAGGACACGCGCATCCGGCGAAGAGTGCGGCGCGCCGTGGCAGGTGGAGCCGGCGCAGGTAACGACTCCGAGGTATTTCGCCGGACCAGCCGGGTCGCTATTTTCTTCGGCGAACACCCAAGTGGCGAGCAGCAGCAGGAGTCCCAGCGCGACAAGGCGCGTGCCGGGTGTGGCACGGCACTGCGCGGTGAATGAAGGATTTGGTAGGCGACTCATCTCGATTGATTCCTAGCGCTTTGCGCTACTGTTGTCCCATGGCCGTCACGACCGTGTCCAGCGCCGAAGCATAGGCGGTCGCCCGATAAGTGTGCTCATTCCCCACTGCGGCGTACACCGTGTTGAGCGCCTCATTGACGTGCTGAAATTGTGCCGCCGTCAAGCGCTCAGCTTCAAATTCTGCAGTCAGCAGCGTAGATAGCGACATCGCGACACTTTCGGCCGCGATAAACGTGAGGGGGGCTTCCGCGCGAGCCTGATCGAGCAGCGCGCGCGCGACGTCGCGTGCGTCGCTGGCACTTTCTGTGCGCGATTCCAAGGTGCTCGCGAGCGTCGTCACCACCGTTTTGAGTTGGCTCGCCGTCTGTGCTTGTGTGCGCCGATCATTCAGGGCGTTCTGCCAGTCGCGGGTGGCTGTCGTGAGTGCGGCGACCTGCGCGGGGGAGGTTACTTGCGCAAGTGCACGGAGTACTACCAGTGGCGCGTCGTTACGGGTCAGCGCCCCGGCCTTCAGGCCCGGTCGCGGTCGATAAGTAGGATCGTCGTTGATCGCCTGATGACAGGCATGGCAATCGAATTGGGCAAGTTCCGGGAACAGGCCAGTCTGCGGATGATTTAGTGGATCGCTCATCGCGAGCAGGCTAAGCGCGGCCTGCACCTGACCTTCAGCCCACAGCCGGAAATGACTGGACATGGGCTTGCGCCGACGATAATCCGCATCGGGATTGAAGTGATAGGGCTGCAGCACACCGTAGGTATCGAGTTCAAAGCGCAGCCGTGGGTGTCCCGCGCCATACAACCGATGACTTACCTTGCGCACCCCATCGCCCTGATGACAGGACAAGCACAAGGCGGCGCGCGCCGTCGGGTTATTGGTGGGATACATCCCGGCTTTAAGGTTGGTCGCGTGCTGCGCAGTCGGCTGCACATGTGTGGCGAGGAAACTGCTGCCCGGTCCATGGCAGCTCTCGCAGCCTACACCGCCGTCCAACGTGAATTTGGGCCCGCGCTGGGCCACTGGGACATAGGTGGTGTGACAAACCAGGCACTCCGGCGCCTGCGCGGCATCGGCGAGTCCAAGTTTTTGCGCGATCTGCTTTCCGGCCTCGCCGGTCAGCGCAGTGTAGGCTTTCGCGTGCGAGTCATGCGCCTGCCAAATCAGACGTTCCTTCATCAGGACGGTAGCGTTCCGCCAGGGTTCGGCCGACCCATGACATTCGCTTGAGCCGCAGGTCTCCAGGCCCAGAAAACGCGCCGAGCTATCGTGTGGAAGCGTCGGGTTGCTGGGCGCAGCGGCGCTCACAGTATTCGCAAAACCGCTGCTCAACAGGATTAATACGCTGGTGAGCCTGGTGGCGTGTGTGCGCGTAAGACGCGCCAGAGACAGTAATTGATTGGAAGGCTTCACGACTTAAAACTTCAAACGCAGTTCGGCACGCACGCCGGCGAGATCGTCGTCCTCTTCGCGGCTGCCATAAATGGCATCTGCGCGGAAAATCCAGGATTTGGATAATGGCAGCTGGTAACGCGCACCCACTGCGATTTGGTCACCTTTGGCGACCCGCCCCGGCAGATTGTCGCTGCCTAAGGGCGTTAACCCGGCCACTTCAAACACCACTTGCTGATGGAGATCAAACAAGTACTCGATGCCGAGTGCGCCCCCCACCGTGTCGTTTGCGGTGTCATCGAGTTTGGGGAAGCCGGTGAGACCGTCGGTTTCAAAATTGATCCCGGTGTTCTTGAGC
>JANOVQ010000096.1:0-3623 GCA_031417495.1 Pseudomonadota bacterium
GTCTTCCGCCAGAATCGCATCGACTTGCTCAAGAATCCGCAAAGCCCGCAAAGTGATGTCGCCGAGATTCCCGATGGGGGTTGCCACCAGGTACAAGCACGGCCGTTCGATTGTTACACTGGCGGCAGGATAACCCGGTAAATCGACCATGGATCTTCGCTCTCCCAGCTGTATAGGGCTGTGTTTCACACTCGTGGTCGCGATTATGGTCGCAGGCTGCGCTCAGCAACAATCCGTCGCGCCAATTCCTGGCACGCCGGTTACCCCACAATCGAAATTAAAAACGTTGCTGTCGCAGGGTTATTTTACGGAAGCCGCTGCCGCATATCTGGAACTCGCCGCCACCCCTGGTGAACCAGACAGCGCGGAGTTGCGCCTCCGCGCGGGACTACTCTACGCGGATCTCGGCGAGCTCCCTCGTGCACTACCCTTGCTCTCGCCAGCCGTTGGTGGTGCGGTTTCCGCGATGCGCAGAACGCTAGCGGACGGCGTTGCGCTAATTCAGCAAGGCGACTACGAAAAAGCGTTGTTCGCCATCAACTCACTCGATGCAGCTGGCTTCGATGATTATGAGAAAGGGCTGTTTCTCCGCAGCTTAGGTAAAAGTCAGCAACACAGAGGAGATCGCGCAGCCATCCTCAATCTCCTTAATGCTGAGCTGCTGCCGATGCCAGCTAACCGGCGTACCGAACTCACACACCTCATCTGGGATGACCTACGCAGCAATGAAGATCACGCACTGTTAGACAAGGTTGATGCACGTAACAAAAACCTTGCCGGCTGGCTCGCGTTACAGCAGGAATATCGCGATGCCATGGGCGATCCTACTGCGTTGTCTGCACGCCTGGCCGACTGGCGGTTACGCTTTAGTGCGCATCCCGCCAACGAAATTCTGATTGATGAAATCATCGAGTTGGCGGAAACGCAAAACGCTCCGCTCCAAAGAGTCGCGCTATTGTTACCACTTGAAGGTCCATTCGCTGGCTACGCAGCGGCGATTCGTGACGGTTTCAACGCGATACGCTTGGTGACTAATGACCTGGCAGTCTCACTGCGGATTTATCCGGCAAGCGACACCAGCGCCGCGGCGGCCTATCAACGCGCGGTAAACGAAGGCGCACAACTGGTCGTCGGACCATTGGATAAGCTGGGGATCGAGGCCATCACGAAACTTTCGACGCGCCCGATCCCACTTCTCGCGCTCAACAATCTGACCAGTGCGGTACCAGTGAGTACGGGCACCGCGTTACCTCCGCTTACCCAATTCGGACTCGCCCCAGAGGACGACGGAGAAGATCTCGCGCATCACGCTTGGCAAGAGGGTCATCGCCGAATGGCTTGCATCGTGCCGAACTCTGATCTCGGGACACGAATTCGCGCAGCGTTTGTCGATACCTGGGCACATCTCGGCGGCGTGCTGATTGAAGATTCTCATTACTCGGATTCCACTGCTGCTTACAAAACCGCCATTAAGGAAACCTTCAGTCTCGCGCAAAGCGAAGCACGTGCAACGTCACTAAGACGAACCCTCCAACGCCCACTCGTCTTTGTCGCCAAACCGCGTCCTGATCTGGATGCCGTGATGTTGGTTGCCGATCCGGTGGCGGCGCGGCAAATAATGCCGCAGTTCCGCTTTCTCGGCGTCGATCATCTGCCAATTTATGCTACTTCACAGATTTTCGATGGCGTACTTGATCCCGCCGCCGACCAGGATCTCGATTCAATTTATTTTGGCTCAATGCCGTGGAATTTGGGTGCCCAAGACCGCGAGTTGCGTGAGGTGCTGAATCGACATTGGGCAGACTTAGGTGCGGCGCACCGCCAGCTATTCGCATTTGGGATGGATGCCTATCGAATCATGAAAGCCCTGCCGCAAATGTCCCGTGACCCGGAATTTGCGCTTAAAGGGGCCACAGGTCTGCTACGCCGGGACGCCAACGGCCGCATCAAACGCACCCTGACCTGGGCCGTGTTCCGCAGCGGGATCCCGCGTCTTGCCCCAGTTCACTGACATCCGCTAGAGCGTTTGGGATGTTTCGCGCCAAGGGATTACATTTCGAGCGCATCGCCGAATTAATGCTACAGCGGGCGGGATTACAGAGTGTGGCGCGCAATTTCACCTGTCGCGCCGGTGAAATCGATCTCATCATGGATGACCACGGGATTTTCGTCTTCGTCGAAGTCAAGTTTCGAGCCTCGAGTAATTTTGGAGATCCACTTGAAGCCATCACCAAAGCGAAGCAGCTCCGCATCATTCGCGCGGCGAATTATTATTTGCAGCTTCATCCGCGCTACTTGGAACGCGTGTGCCGATTTGATGCCGTCGGCATTACGGGTCCAGAGGCTAACCAGGAAGTGCGCTGGATTAAGAACGCGTTTTCTGCATAATGCAGCGCAGTCTAATCCGAGGATAATGCTGCTCCATGCGGAATAAACTTGCGGTCATCAACGAGATCTTTCGCGCCAGTGTGGCGACGCAGTCCGCGAGTGCGACCCTTCTCGGCGACGGAATCGTCCGGGCGGCAGACATATTGATTACGGCTATCAGGGGCCGTCAAAAAATCCTGACCTGTGGCAATGGCGGTTCTGCTGCCGACGCCCAGCATTTTTCCTCAGAAATGCTTAACCGATTCGAGCGCGATCGCGCAGGATTTGCTGCGCTCGCGCTCACCACCGATGCCTCGACCGTTACCTCAATCGCGAACGACTACGACTTCTCACAGATTTTCTCCAAACAGATTGCAGCGCTTGGGCGTCCGGGCGAGATTCTTGTGGCATTCTCAACTAGCGGCGCCTCGCCCAATATTGTGCGCGCCGTTGAGGCGGCCCATTCCTGCGAAATGCAGGTCATACTAGTCACCGGCAAGGATGGCGGCGCGGCGGCACGCGCACTGCACGAGGCGGATATCGAGCTTCGCGTTCCGAGTAACTCGACCGCCCGCATTCAGGAAGTACACCTGACCATCCTTCATTGCTTGTGCGAACTGATCGATGGCGAACTCATAGGGGAAAAGAAATGAAACAAAAATCGACACTGCTAATCACACTGTCACTCCTGCTCGGCGCAGGCCTAGCCACGTTAACCGGTTGTGTGCCGTTATTCGCCGGAGGCGCCGCAACTGGCGCAGTGGTCACCAATGACCGGCGAACTACCGGCACTGTGATCGAGGACCAGGCGATCGAATCGAAGGCCTATGCTTTTTTCGAGGCAGATGGTGCGCTCGCGGAAAAATCTCATATCAATGTGACCAGCTACAACCAAATGGTGCTGCTCACTGGCGAGGTTCCTAGCGAAGAATTACGTAAGCGGGCAGTTGAATATGTTTCGCGCATCGCGAAGGTCCGCCATGTCCACAATGAAATTACCATTGGCGCGGTCACTCCGACGGCCAATCGCGCGAACGATGCACTGCTCACGACCAAAGTGAAAGGGAAGTTGATATCGATAAAAAATATTTCCGCGCTTGATGTCAAAGTCGTCACCGAGGCGGGCGTGGTTTATCTGATGGGCTTAGTGGACAAGGCAACCGGAGACGCCATTGCCGAGGCGATCGCGACCGTAGGCGGCATCTCCAAAGTCGTAAAGTTATTTGAGGATAACGGCTGAGAAACCCAGCGCCTCT
>JANOVQ010000097.1:0-1942 GCA_031417495.1 Pseudomonadota bacterium
TACTGGCCGAGTTTTCGCAGGCGGTATCCGCCTTCCGCGATCAATCACAAAAGTAACGGGTAGGATTGCAATGTGAACGCACGGCTTGACCACACCATCGTCTGGCGCCGCGACAAACGGAAGTCGGCGATGTTCCTCTCCGAGATCCTGGGAATCCCGACGGTCATCGCCGTGAGGCCATCACCCGACCTTAGGGCGGCGGCGAGGGTCTTTGACAGTCAATCATCCGTTTCGAGATTGCGCGCAGCTCTTAGCCGGCCCGATGCTCTCGCACCACTTCAACAAAGCGGGCAATCGTAGGTGACGAGTCTTCATCGCGCCAGACCAGCTGGATTTGCAGTTCTTCCTTAAGGTCGCTCAGCTTTAGCAGCAGAACGTCATCAGGCCGCCGCAAATGAACCGCATCCGGGAGCAGAGCACAGCCCATGCCGGCCGCCACCAACGCTAGCACCGCGGAATGCGTAGCGCCCTCATGCGCCACGCGAGGCGTCAGACCGCGTCGATGGCAGGCATGGATCAGCAGATCGAACAACCACGGGGTGGCAGCGCGCGAGGACAGTATGAGATCGGCGCCGGCCAATTGCCGAAGATTCCTTGGTGGATGCGCCGCCAGCGGCGATTGCCGGTGCACGGCCAGCGACAAGCCGTCGCGCAGCACGGGCAAAGCCTTCAAGCGCGCGTCGGTCGAGGTCATTAACACAAAGCCGCAATCCAAATCGCCGGACAGCACGCGAGCTACGATCTCGCCCGACAGCAGGGGCGCGAGATTGAACCCGACGGCCGGAAAGCGGGTCTTGAAAGCACGCACCGCGCTTGCGACGGTGGGATGCCACGAATAGATGTCGGACACTCCCACGGCCAGCGAGCCCTCCTCTCCCTGCGATGCCCTCAGTGCCGCGCGCTTCGTTTCCTCGTAATCGGCGAGCAACTTGCGGGCGCCGCGTAGAAATATGCTCCCGGCCGCTGTCGGCCGAACGCCGCGCGCCGAGCGCTTGAGTAACTGAACGCCCACGTCCTCTTCAAGCAGTTGCAACTGACGCGTCAGTGCCGGCTGCGCGACGAACAAGGTCTTCGCCGCACGACCCAGCGTGCCGTGCTCCACCACAGCCACGAAATTGGCAAGGCGTTTGAAATCCATACTCATCAAAAATTTTGATAGGAATGTGGAAAAAATTATATTGGATGTTATCACCCTGAGTCGATACAGTGGCTTACTGCAATCAACATCCGGACCATCTCCGAGTAAGTCATTTCATGAGAGTCGATCACGTCGGCAGTCTGCTGCGCCCGGACGCACTCAAGCAGGCTTTTCGGGAATATGCCCACGGCACGCTTCCTGCGCCGGACTTGCGGGTCGCGCAAGACGCGGCGATCCGGGAAGTCATCGCGAAACAGGAGGCACTCGGCCTGCCGGTCGTGACCGATGGCGAGTTCCGCCGCCTGAATTGGCAAGTGAGCTTCTCCGAGGTCGCCGGCTGGGACCTGTGGAGCGGCTCCTGGAAAAAGCTGCTCGCCAACCCCGGCGACAAGGCGGCGAACGAGCAGCCCTTCTGCAGGGGCGAAGACGCGGTGCTGTCCTTTCGCGTTCCCGCCACCGGAAAACTGGCGCTGGTCCGCAGCTTTCCCCTCGAAGAATTCGAACTTCTAAAGGGTAATCCAAAAACAAAAATCACCCTGATGGGCCCGGATCGCGTGGCCCAGATGTGCGACATCGAGGGTTCGCGCGAGCACTATGCCGGTCGGGATGAGTTCCTCGCCGACGTGGTGGCAATCCAGCGGCGCATGGTGGGCGATCTCGTGGACGCCGGCTGCCGCTACGTCCAGATCGACGAGCCGAGCTACACCGGCTACGTCGATCCGGCAACCCTGTCGCGAATGCAAGCGCGCGGCGAAGACCCGATGAGGCTCCTGGACCGCGGCATCACTGCCGACAACGCGGTGA
>JANOVQ010000098.1:0-4075 GCA_031417495.1 Pseudomonadota bacterium
GCAACGCGGTAAGCAGGCGGACTACGAGCAATCCATTACCGAGCTCGTTGAACGGGTGCAAAACTTCGAACAGGAATCCGACAAACTGCGCCAAGGGTTACTCGCCGAGCAGGAAAAAGCCTACCGCGACACCCTGACACAGCTGCCGAACCGGCTCGCCTATGACGAACGCTCGCAACTGGAGTTTTTGCGCACCCGCCGCAATCATGCGCCACTCACGTTGGCGATGCTGGATCTCGATTTTTTTAAGCGCATCAATGACACCTTCGGGCATAAAGTTGGCGACAAGGTGTTACGCCATGCGGCAGCTTTGTGCCAGCGCCGCACCCGCGCAACGGATTTACTCGCACGTTTTGGTGGCGAAGAGTTTGTCGCGCTGTTTCCCGATACCGGACTCGAGCAGGCGACGCAGGTGTGTGAGGAACTGCGGCGGCAAGTGGAGCAGGCGACCTTCCAATATCAGGGACAGCGCGTGCCGGTGACAGTGTCGATCGGGGTCGCCGAGCTAGCCGCAGGGGAATCGTTGGAAGCTTTATTCGAGCGGGCGGATCGCGCGCTTTATGCGGCCAAGCATGCGGGACGGAACAGAGTGGTGAGCGCTTGACGCCGCGCAAGGGGATCTCTAGCCTCCAGTGCTCATTCCAGGCACCGCACCGGAGGCTATTATGTCGAGCGTTATTCCCGAGGGATTCACAGATCTGCTGACCACCAAAACCACCTTCGCCCATCTCGCGACGGTCATGGCGGATGGCAGTCCGCAGGTCACGCCCGTATGGTTCAGTTATGACGGCACGCACATTGTCGTGAATTCGGCGAAAGGCCGGGTCAAGGACCGCAATATGCGGGCGCGCGCGCAGGTCTCGTTATCCATTCTCGATCCCGACAACGCCTATCGCTATTTGCAAATCATGGGGCGGGTGGTCGACATCACCGAACAGGGCGCTGATGCGCACATCGACGCACTTACCAAGAAATACACCGGACAGGATACCTACCCGTGGCGGAGCCCGACCGAAGTCCGCGTGATCTACAGGATTCAGCCCGACAAAGCGCAGACCATGGGTTGAGGTTCAGCTCATTTAAGAAGGAGATCTCGATGGCACTGGCACCCACCGAAACTCGCTTTACGACAGCGGAACAATTACGCGCGGCGCTAGGTTCACCCGCTGATTTAGCCCAGCGCAAATCGCGCCCCGCGCTCGACAAATACTGCCGGGCTTTCATCGAGCGCTCGCCGTTTCTGACCTTGAGCACCGCCAATGCCCTGGGCAAGGCGGATGTCTCGCCGCGTGGGGATCTCGCTGGTTTCGTGCTGGTGCTCGACGATCACACCTTGTTTTTGCCGGAGCGGCCAGGCAACGCGCGCTACGACACTCTGCTCAACATTCTGGAGAACCCGCACGTCGGCCTGTTGTTCTTTGTGCCGGGTTTCGAAGACATGTTGAGAGTGAACGGACAAGCGCAGGTAGTGGATAACCCCACGCTCCTGGCGCGCTGCGAAGTGAAGGGCAAGCGACCCAAGGTCGGGATCAAGGTGCAGGTTGAGGAAGCGTTTCTGCATTGCGCGAAAGCGCTCGCACGCAGCCAATTGTGGGATCCTGCAACTCAGCGTGACCGCAAGGAATTGCCGACGCTCGGCAAAATGATTCTGGAGCAAACAGCCGCCGCGAATGAACTGCCAGCGGCCGCGCTGGTAGCCGCCGTCGACAGTTATATCGAAGAGAACTATCGCACCACGCTTTATTGAAAAGACCATTCAGGAAAAAATGGCGCCTCTGGATGCAGTGGAAATTTGTGTAGAGGGTTAAGCAAACGCTCAATCAACTCTCCTTTTCAGGGGATATCGATTAAATCCCCCGGTGGCCCCTGATGATGGGGGCTGGGCGTGTGGGCTGGCTGCACGGGTTCCCCGCGGATGGGCACCTTGCGCTGCAGGAACTCAATGACCGCGGTGCCGAAGACGTCATTGCGATCGCCCGCCACCATGTGTCCGGCGCCGGTAATATTCGCGTATTCGGCCTGGGGGCACAGCGCGAGAAAATCCTGCGCGCCTTCTTCGCTTAAGACATCGGATAGACCCCCGCGAACCAGCAAGGCCGGCAGGCTAAGGGCACGTGCGCAGGCTTCCAGGCGGGCTTGGCGCTTATCCATTTCGCGGCGCAGGATCATGAAACGCGGATCCCAATGCCAGTGATACTTACCGTTTTCGCCCAACCGCAGATTTTTCGCGAGACCCGCGAGATCGCGCGGCGGCGAGCGGTGCGGTTGGTAAGCGCCGATGGCGGCCGCGACTTCCTCGAGCGAATCGAATCCTTCGGGACGTTGGCGCATAAACGCGCCAATTTTCTCCACCCCGGCGGGTTCGATCCGCGGCGCGATATCGACCAATACCAGTGCCGTCGCATCCACGTGGTCTTCACCCGCGGCGACCAGGCTGGTGCCACCGCCCATCGAGGCACCGACCAACACCGCGCGTCGTTGGTCCAAGGCGCGCAGCAGGCACAGCAGATCCTCGACCATGATGTCCTGGCCATAGAGCCCATCGGGGGCCCAATCCGAGTCACCGTGGCCCCGCGCATCAAAGGCGATCGCATAGTAGCCAGCACCGCCCAGCGCCTCGCCGGCGTTTTTCCACGCGTGGCGGGTTTGACCACCGCCATGCTGTAGCAGGATCAGCGGGCCATTCGGATCGCCCCAGGCATCGCCTGCCAAGGTGACCCCCTGCGCGCCAGGCCAGCGAAACATTGGATCGGGGGTGTCGGGTAAACGTTGGCCTGCGCTCATGATATTGGGGTACTCCAGTTGTCGAGTCAGCGTTTGCAGTGATTTTTCTGGCAGGTCTGTCCGCTCGGACAATCCTGATTAAAGCAGCATTGCGCGGCCGCTTTGCAGCGCGCGCCGCTGCAGGTGAGGTCATTCGCGCACTGAAAAGAGTTGGTGCATTCGCCGCATTGCGCCACGTTGCCACTGGTAATTTTACAGGTATGGTCCTGGCAGCTCTGGCCCGCCGGACAATCCTGATCCAGGCAGCATTGACCCACATTCTTGCAGCGCGCACTGCTGCAGGTGAGGTCGTTGGCGCATTGGAAGGACGTTGCACACTCGCCGCATTGGGCGACGGCCCCGCCGGTGATTTTGCATTGGCGATCCTGGCAGGTTTGTCCGTTCGGACAGTCCTGGTCCAGACAGCATTGGTCTGCTGTCTTGCAGCGGGCGCTGATACAGCGCAGTCCATCGGCGCACTCAAAGGCAGTCGCGCAGGTGCCGCATTGCGCAACGGGCGGCGCGGCAAGGGTTGGCAGTGGCGCCAGCAGGCACCCAAGCCACACCCAGATTTTCAGACTCATTCGCATGCTTCGTCACTCGCGCTCATAAAAATTTTCAGACCGACCTGGCCCGCCCGATCATGCCACATGGCGGGAGTTACGTCGGCGGCTGCGCCCGAACCAGTTTGCGTGCTCGCAAAATCTGGTTATTCTCGCCAATACCTGCAGCAACGCACCAGAATTTTCGGAAGGCTAGGCCATGACAAAAAATTCACCGACAACCATGCCGCTCAAGCCACGCGCCGCTGTCGGTACCAGCACTCGCGCACACACCGTCGCCGCCGTGAGCGCCGCGCTGTGTGGGGTGGGGCTGCTCTGGGTCGTCGGCTTTTCAGAAATTGAGGCATTCCACAACGCCGCCCACGACACCCGGCATTCAAACATCTTCCCCTGCCATTAAATCTTATGGAGGCCTTGCGTCGCGTCATCTTCGCGGCAGTGTTGGCCGGCGTCGCGGCTGGCATGTGGGCGACTCTGTTGCACCGGATCATGACCGTGCCGCTGATCCTGCAGGCAGAGAACTTCGAAACACCGGTCGTGCATGAGGCGGCGACCGCCTGGCATGCACATTCCAGCCGAGAACGCGTGGTCGGGACTGCCATCAGCGACGTGCTCGCCGGGATCGGTTTTGCGTTGGTGCTGATGGCACTGTGGCTGGCGCGGGGCGAGCAGATCACGTGGCGGCAGGGTGTCGCATGGGGCCTTGGAGGGTTTTTGGCGACGACTGTCGCGCCGAGCCTGGGGTTACC
>JANOVQ010000099.1:0-2082 GCA_031417495.1 Pseudomonadota bacterium
CGATCACGCGCTGCTCGCTGCACATGACCTCGCCGAGAGAAACCCACCAGCCCTCCACGACAATCTCTGGAACCAGTAATGGCTGCTCCTTCTTGTCGATCGTGCGCTCGGTCACGCGGATCACGCGACGGAAATGCCGCGTTTCGCCACCGAACGTCTCCTCGATCGTCTCGGAAAATAAGCCGACGCGCTTTCCTTCGCGCGGAAAGCTCCATTCGGCGGCCTTTTCCGCACGCTTCAACCAGGCCTCCATATCCTATTTGCGCGGGTTCCATTTTATAATAAGATCAACATCTTCCATCGAAAACGGGGCCCGGTTCTCGGCGGCGTCGTGGCCGCTGTCGAGACGGCCCAGCAGCCGATGCGGCGTCAGCCTGCGCGCGCGGGGCACGACGCGCTCGAGAAAATGAATGAACTCCTTCTGGCTGTGCTGGCTGCCGACGCGCAATTCGCAAGCGAGGCACCAACCTTCTTCGCCCAAATATGCCGCGATAGGAGCGTAGCCGTCATGACCTTTATAGGTGTAGCCGACGCCTTCCTTCTTGCTGCCGGAATTGTCCATCGGAAAGACGTCCATAGCCAGCCACATATTTGCGCTTGATCCGCCGCAGACACGTTCCATACTTGATGACGATTGGCGTGACGGCGGCCCCGATATTGGCGATGAAATCGGTCGACGCAGTGTCGACCATCGGAATCATAACTTGCGCGTGCTCGTCGAAGCGCTGACGAAGGCTCGGTGACGCCGGCACTCTTTCGAGGCCCAAAGCCGTCTTGAAAAACACATCATTCCGCTTGTTCTCGATCGCATCGAAATCGCTCTGGCCGGTGCAAAGCAACCCGAAGTAGCTCGTGACACAATCGGCATGGGCAATGCCGTGCCGAAACGGGATCGTTGCCAAATCTTTCGGAAGACGCGTGTGCTGGATAGCGCGTCCGATCAGCGCCTGCCCCGCGTGCGATGTCGACGTGTCCGTGGCCGATCGTACGATCTCGAAGCGCCGCATGATCCAGCACCTGCCGAGTGAGCTGAATGCTCACCGCAGAAGAGATGATACTCTCGAGCAATTCAATTGATTAATGATATTTTTAAGGCTGCAGACTCACTGAACCAGGAACGCTCTATGGCCAGGCTGTTCTCAAGCACGGGCTCGCCGCGTTCGATGAACTTAGGCAATGCGTCAAACAGATCGAGTTTCTCTCCGACCCTACGGCTGGCGAAGTGCGGATCGGTAGCAACCCCGCTCTCGCCTCGAGCTTCGTCTCTGCTGTCGTCGACCAGCTCTCCCAGCGCCATCCCCGCATCGTGTTTCATATCGTGGTCGCGGGGATTATCGCGGCACGCCACGAGTTGAGCGAACGCAACGTCGACTTCTTAGTCAGACCGAGATACGCTCAATTCACAAAAGAAGTGTTCGACTTCGAATTTCTATATGATGCCTCGCATGCCGTCGTGGCAGGCGCACAAAACCCGTGGGCCAGGAGGCGCAAGATCGGGCTTGCCGAGTTGGTCAACGAGCCGTGGTTGCTGCCGGCGCCGGAAAGCGAGATCGGGTCGATATATGCGAAAGTATTTCACGCCAGCGGGCTCGATTATCCGCGCGCGACGGTGATCGCGCTTCCCCTCGATGTCCGGATGGTTCTGATCTCGACCGGGCGCTTTCTCACCATGGTTTTGGTATCGCCATTGAATTTTCCCCTCAAGCGCCCGGACATCAAGGTCTTGCCCGTTGCACTGCAACTCGCTCGTGTGCCGATCGGAATCGTCATCGTGAAAGGCCGGACTCTCAGCCCGGTGGGGCAACTTTACATCGAGCACGCCCGCGAGGTGGCGAAAACGATGACCCGCAAGTAGGCAACGCCTTGTGGGAAGTGCCGCTTCGGCAACCCGCGCACGGATGTTTTTTGCTTGCGAATTCCGCTCTTGTGACGGGTTTCGGACGCCGGCCCATCACTGACCGTGACCCCACGCGCAACAGGGCCGGCGTTCGAAAGCCGCCAGGGAAGGAAGGCGCGGATTGTGAGGGGCAGGTCGCGGCTGGGCGCTATGGGGATTTGGTGGGCGCGCACGGTGCGGCTGGG
>JANOVQ010000100.1:0-11720 GCA_031417495.1 Pseudomonadota bacterium
CGCCTCGTGTGCGCCGACGGTACGTGAACTTTTTCGGACCGTTCCGTCCTATCCTTCTCTCGCGTGGGGCTGCATCGAACAGGCGGTCTGGCGTGAAAAGGACGAAGAATATGTCGCGTTCTACACCAACGAACAGGTCGGCGACTGCGCACCCTTCTTTGTCGAGCGCGATATCACAGCAACGCTAAATCTTTTCCGTCAGACCTTGGGGGAGCATGTGGTGCCGGTGTCCGTGCGTTTCGCTCACGCGCTTTCTGCCGATTGTGCCGCCTATCAGCGGTTCTTCCGCTGCCCTCTCTATTTTTCTGACACGGTCAATGAAATTCGCTTCTCGCGCGCGGTGTGGGACGCCACACCGCCACAGGCGAATCCCATGTCCTATCGTTTTTTTATCAATCAGTGTCGACGCCTGAGCACGCTGATGGACGAGCCGCTTTCCTATGCCGACGTGGTGCGCGTTCGCCTGCGTACCACCTCGCCGATGCCATCGCTCGGTGAAGTGATTACGGATCTCCATCTCACAGCGCGCACACTGCAGCGTCGCCTGCAGGAGGAACACACGGATTTCGCCAACCTTCAAAGGGAGATCCGCATCGAACGCGCGCGCGAATTGCTGGCGCGTGGCGGGATGCAGAATGACGAGATCGCGCGTTGCCTGGGATTTGGGGACTCAAGCGCATTTTCCCGCGCGTTCAAATCCTGGACCGGCCAGTCGCCCTCCAACTTTCGCCACGCGCACAGCGTTGATCCGCAATAACCGTCCGTTTGCGCGCAACTTCGATAGCTGTTTGGATTGTGATCTTAAAGGTAGGTTGGGGTTCGCTGCGCTCACCCCAGCCTACAAGCTACGCGCGCATGTACTGTTCAGCCACTTTATGCCGATGGCGCAACAGCAGTTCCTGATCTTGCAGAAAGATTTCCTTTTTGACGCCGGACATCAACATGGACTGCGTGCGCTCCAAGGTACTGCCATCTTCAAGCAGCGTATCGCGGAAGGAACATTTGCCGTATTCCTGCGCAAACTTCCCGGCGAGCGTTGGCGGCGGTGGGGCATAAGAACGGATTTCCCAGCGACACCGGTCTTCCGCCAACGGCCAGAAGATATGGGTTAAGTAAGTGCCGTTGGAGACATAGATTAGGCAGTTCGGAAACAGCGCAAGGCCATCGAACGACCAATGCGGCGTGCCTGTCGGATTGACCCCCGGCGGCATCGCCGCCAGATCGGTATTAACCTGCTGCAGCACGGCCGAACCGAACTTCCCGGCCAGGGCTTCCACTGGCGTCGGCTGTCGCTCCGGATTCGCCGACAAAGACACGCGGCCATGCCGGTTATAGAGTTTGAATTCGAGTGCATTCGCAAACGGATTCGATTTGCTCGCATACACATTCCCGATGATACGGCGATGCAAAGTCGGAATGTGATAGATCTCCGCGAAGGCATCATGCGCAACCTTCCAGTTGGCGTGCACATCGGTGTACCAGGAGATGCCGTGGGTCGATAAATCAGCAAAGGGATAACCCCGAATGCTGGCCTGCAGATCGGCGCCCAGATATTCCGCCAACGTTTGCTCAGGCGCAGGGTCCACGTTGATGAAAATAAACCCTTCCCAGGTAGCGACCGCGACAGGACTCATGCCCAGGGCGTTTTTATCGACGCCGAAGAAGTTGTCTTCGTCCGTGATGTGCTTGAGCGAACCATCGAGCGCGTAAGTCCAACCGTGGAACTTACACGTGAAGGCGGGACAGGTACCCTGATCGTTCCACACGAGTTGGTTGCCGCGATGCGAACACATGTTATGAAACGCACGGATCGCACCGTCTTTCCCGCGCACCACCAGAATCGACGTCTTGCAAACGGCGAGCGCCTTAACGAAATAATCGCCCGGATTGGCGAGTTGCTCCACTCTTCCGATATTCAGCCAGACCTTGCGGAAGATGCGCTCGCGCTCGCGTTCAAAGTATTCGCGCGAGATGTACGGCTCAACCGGCAGCGGACCGGTGCCAAGTTCGGGGTAGCGCAGAGTCCAGCGCGGGTCGTTAAATTTCGGAACAGTGGCCATACGGGTGCTTCCTGGCGTGCGGTGGGCTTTACTCGTGAAGGGCAATGAGACGACTGACATCGTAGCCGTCCACCACGCTCGGTTGCCCGAAATTCTCGACCGCCGGTGCGATTTCGGCGAGGGTCAACGCGAGATTGGAAAGTCGTTGCACATCCGCCGGCACAGCCACGGGTGAATACTGTGCGAGCAGCGCGAGAATTTCTTCCAGGCGCGGCAACATCGCCTCGTAGAAGCCAGTGATCTCAACCATTGTGCTGGCCTGACGCTTGGCGCTGCGCTGGCGCTCGGTCGGCAGTGACCACTCGAGATAAGGTTCGAGCGCGCGAAATGCGGGGGGCAGCTGGCCGTTGGTAATCAGGTTTCCCATCCTCAACCGCACTGAATGAAGTGCGCTGAATCATAGAGGGACCTTCTGAGCGCTTGCAAGCAGACCTGCGCGCCGCATAAATTTCGAAAGTCTCCTTCGAGCGTGCGCCAGACTATGACTACCTTCGACAACGACTCCGCGCCGAACAAGGCCGTGGTCGATGAATACCTGAAAGCCTACTCCACCGGTAACCTCGCCAAGATTGCCCACCATTTGCATGACGAAGTGCGCTGGTGGGTAGCGGGCACCGTGCCCGGGATCTCGGGCACCTACGACAAAGCACAAACGCTCGCGCTGCTCGGACAAGTCACCACGGTATACAAACAGGGCGCGCTGCAGATTACGCCGTTGAACATGATCAGCGAAGGTGCCCTAGTTGCCGTTGAGGCCGAATCCTATGCGGAACTCCACAATGGAAAGGTGTATCACAACTTCTATCACTTCGTGTTCGAGATCAAAGACGGGAAAATCAAACACATCAAGGAATACCTGGATACCCAACACGTGCATGAAACGTTCGTTGCGAGCGCTTGAAGTTCGCGCGCGTGATCGTGACCTTGCCTATTTTCGGTGGCGCACTAAGCGTTGAGATAATTCGCGATCACCTGGTGATGATGGCGAATGAGGAGCTCCTCATCGCTCAAGTACAGCTGCTGCTTGGCCCCTGATCCCAGCATCGTTTGAGTTTTCTCGAAAATTCCCCCGTCCTCGGCCATCACGCCATCGAGAAAAGTCGACCGGCTGTATTCCTGACTGAACCGTTCTGCGAGCGTTTTCGCCTTGGGGAAATAAATCCGCGCTTCCCATAAGGTCCGATCCACCGCCAGCGGCCAGAAGGTATGCGTGAGAAACCCGCCTTCTGAAACGAAAATCGCCCCATTGGGGAAGCAGTTGAAGCCGGAGAACGACCAGTCCTGCGCGCCGGTCGGATTCACGCCCGGCGGCATTCCTCGGGAGGAGATTCCCTGCTTTTGCAAGGTCAGAATTCCACAGCGCTTGGCCAGCGCCTCGACCGGTGTCGGCTGCCAGGCAACGTTCGCCGGCACCGAGATCCGCGCGTGCGGATCGAACAGCGCAAGCTCGTGCGCGTTGAGATAGGGGTTCGAAGGGGTCGCAAACATGCGCCCGGTACTCCGGCTGTGCAGGCTGAAGATGTGATAGACCTCCTGGAAGGCGTCCTTGCCTACCTTCCAGTTAGCCTTCACTTCCACCTGCCACGAAAAGCACGCGGTTGCCAACTCGCCGAATGGATAACCCGTAAAACTCGCTCCCACTTCGCCGAGATATTCTTTAAGCGATTGGGCAGGTTGCGGATCGACATTGATGAAGATGAAGCCCTCCCACACATCGACTGCCACCGGGGTGAGGCCAAGGGTCTTCTTGTCCAGATCGAAGAATCTTCGCTCGTCAGGGATCGTTTTGAGCGCGCCATTCAGTCCGTATGTCCAGCAATGATACTTGCAGGCAAAGGCCTGGCAGCTGCCTTTGGCATCCCACACCACGCGATTCCCGCGGTGCGAGCACATGTTGTGGAAAGCATGCACCTGGCCATCCTCGCCGCGCACGATCAGAAGCGAAGTGCGGCAGATGTCGAGATCCTTCACAAAGTAATCACCCTGCGCCGGAATCTGTTCGACCCGGCCGACGTTGAGCCACACCTTGCGAAATATTTTCTCGCGCTCTCTTTCGAAGAACTCAGGCGAAACATAGGGCTCAATCGGGATCGGCCCGGTGCCGAGGTGGGGGTAGCGATCGTGCCAACGATTATCGCGGGGTTCTTGCGTACGTGCGTGCATACCGATTCTCCGTGGGGGCGCAGCCGGTTTTATCGTCGCGCCGGATAGATATCGATTGGCGTGAGGCGTAAGACGTCGAGGCCGAGTGCAGTCTGTTCGCCAAACATTTCGATGGCCGGGGCGATTTCCGCCAAGGCCGTCGCAAGCAGGAATAATTGTTGTACGTCCGGTGGCGGATTCTCAGGCGGGAATTTGCCGAGGTAGGGCAAGACCGCGTCCATGCGCGCGAGCATGCCATCGTAGAAGGTTTTGATCTGCGCCATTGAACTGGTCGCGCGTTTAGAACGTCGCTCGCGTTCGGTGGGCAGCGCCCACTCCAGGTAGGGTGCGAGATCCAGGAAAGCTTCAGGAAGCTGTCGCTCGGTCATGGCAACTTCCTTTGGTCGGTTGCTCGCCTAGGCGCGTCGATTCGGTGCGGCGCGCGGTCCAGCAGTCACCGCGCAATGCCCGACAAAAGTACTCCGATCAAAAATTATCGTCCAGGGACCCTTAAGTCGCGCTTAGACCGCTGGGCTGAGACGTAACACCGGTGTCCAGCGTTTGCATTGGAACAACGCTTTGCACGTCCCCAAGGGACTAATTCGCAATGGACCTATTCGTCCCTGCCTCAGGCGTCTTGCGCGCCACAATTTCAATTGCCCACGGACGGCGGCATAGCGGTCGCTTTGCGCCGGAGGGCGCCGCGGGCCCGTCGCAGGAGCAGATAGGCCGCCGGGACCACGAACATCGAGAGCAGCGGCGCCGTGATCATGCCGCCGACCATCGGGCCCGCGATGCGCTGCATGACTTCTGAACCGGTGCCCGAGCCCACCATGATGGGCAGTAGACCGGCGATGATCACTGCGACCGTCATCGCTTTCGGCCGCACACGCAACACGGCGCCTTCGCGAATGGCCTCGAGCAGATCTGCCTCGCTGCTGTTGCCCGCGGCAAGCCGCACCTCCCAGGCCTGCTTCAGGTACAACAACATGATCACGCCGAATTCCGCCGCGACGCCGGCGAGCGCGATGAACCCGACGGCGGAGGCGATCGACATATTATGACCGAGCAGCCACAGCAGCCAAAAGCCGCCGCCGAGTGCGAAAGGCAGGGTCGCCATGATCAGCAAGGCTTCATCAAAACGCCGGAAGGTGAGATAGAGCAGCACGAAAATGATCAGCAAGGTCGCCGGGACCACTACCTTGAGTTTCGCGGTGGCGCGTTCCAGGAACTCAAACTGCCCGGACCACGAGATCGAATAGCCTGCCGGGAGGGTCACCTCGCTGGCGACGGCGCGTTGCATGTCGTGGACGACCGAGCTGAGATCGCGCCCACGCGTGTCGATGTACACCCACCCCGACAGTCGCGAGTTCTCGCTCCGCAACATCGGCGGGCCGTCTGTGATTTTAATCGTCGTCACATCCCCTAACCGGATCTGCGCGCCACGCGCGGTGAGCACGGGCAGGTCGCGCAGCTTTTCGATTGAATCGCGCACTTCGCGGGGATAGCGCACGTTAATCGGGAAACGCTGTAAACCTTCGACCGTCTCACCGATATTTTCGCCGCCAATGGCAGTGGCGATGATGCTCTGCACATCGGCGATATTGAGCCCGTAGCGCCCTGCGGCAGCGCGCTCGATGTGGATGTCGATATAGCGGCCGCCAGTCAGACGTTCGGCCAGCGCGGAGGTGACACCCGGCACCGTTTTCACCACCCTTTCGACCGCGGCTGTGACCTTGTCAATTTCCTCCAGGCTCGCTCCAGCGACTTTTACGCCCACCGGACTCTTGATGCCGGTGGCGATCATATCGATCCGGTTACGGATCGGCGGGATCCAGATGTTCGAGAGTCCCGGTATTTGGACCACGCGATCCAGTTCTTCGATCAGCTTGTCCGGAGTCATGCCCGGGCGCCACTGCGCACGCGGTTTGAACTGGATCGCGGTTTCAAACATCTCCAATGGCGCCGGATCGGTGGCGGTCTCGGCGCGCCCGACTTTGCCGAACACGCGTTTCACTTCCGGCACACTTTTGATCAACCGATCGGTCTGCTGTAGGAGCGCCGCCACTTTCCCGGCGGAAATGCCCGGCAGCGCGGAGGGCATGTACAACACATCGCCCTCGTCAAGCGGCGGCATGAATTCACCGCCCAGTTGACTGGCCGGCCACAGAGTCGCCAGCGCGAGTAACCCCGCCACCGTGAGCCACACCTTCGGCGCGCGCAGCACGCCATCCAGCAACGGTCGGTAACTGGCGATGAGCCAGCGGTTGATTGGATTGGCCTGTTCCGCGGGGATTTTCCCGCGAATCAGGTAACCCATCAGTACCGGAATCAAGGTGACAGCCAGGCCCGCCGCGGCGGCCATCGCGTAGGTCTTGGTGAACGCGAGCGGCGCGAACAAGCGCCCCTCCTGTGCTTCCAGGGTGAACACCGGAATAAACGACAGCACAATAATCAGCAGAGAGAAAAACAACGCCGGACCGACTTCGACTGCCGCATCGCCGATAACTTGCCAGCGGGGTTCGCCCACCAGTGCCACCCCGGGATGCGCGTGATGCCAGGCTTCGAGCTTCTTGTGCGCGTTCTCGATCATCACCACCGCCGCGTCGACCATCGCACCGATCGCGATCGCGATCCCGCCCAAGGACATGATGTTGGCATTGACGCCCTGATAGACCATCACAATAAACGCCGCGAGGATACCGAGCGGCAAGGACACGATCGCGACAAACGCCGAGCGCAGATGAAACAGGAAGACTGCGCAGACGATCGCCACCACGATAAATTCCTCAAGCAGCTTCTCTTGCAGATTTTTGATCGCGCGCTTGATGAGGTCGGAGCGATCATAAGTCGTCACGACTTCTACCCCGGCGGGGAGGCTCGGCTGCAGCTGCGCGAGCTTGCTCTTCATTGCCGCGATCGTCGCGAGGGCGTTCTTGCCGGAGCGCATGACGATGATGCCGCCAGCCACCTCACCTTCGCCATCGAGTTCCGCGATCCCGCGGCGCATTTCCGGACCGACCTGCACACGCGCGACGTCACCCAGGCGCACACTGACGCCGGCTTCGGTGGTGGTGAGCGGAATCTGGCGGAAGTCGTCCAAGGAAGTCAGATAGCCCGCAGCGCGCACGATGTACTCGGCTTCACCCAGTTCCAGGACCGAGCCGCCGGTCTCCTGATTTGCGCGCTTTACTGCCTCGATAACGGTGTTAAGCGGGATCGCATAAGCGCGCAACTTGTCCGGATCGAGCACGATTTGATATTGACGCACCATCCCGCCCAACGAGGCCACCTCCGAGACATTCGGGACTGCTTTCAATTCGTATTTGAGGAACCAGTCCTGCAGCGCACGTAACTGCGACAAATCCAGCTTGCCGCTTTTGTCGACTAGCGCGTATTCAAAGACCCAACCGACGCCGGTGGCGTCCGGCCCTAACGCGGTCCTGGCCTGTGGCGGGAGCCCGGCCTGCACCTGATTCAGATATTCGAGCACTCGCGAACGCGCCCAATAGAGATCAGTGCCGTCCTCAAAAATGACATAAACGAAAGAGTCACCGAAGAACGAAAATCCGCGCACGGTCTTGGCACCAGGCACTGACAACATCGTCGTGGTCAGCGGATAGGTCACCTGGTTCTCGACGATCTGAGGCGCCTGGCCCGGCCAGGTGGTGCGAATGATGACTTGCACGTCGGAGAGATCAGGGATCGCATCGAGCGGGATTTTGGTCAGGGACCACCCGCCCCAGGCCGCGTTCATGGCAGTGGCCAGCAACACCAGAAAGCGGTTGGCGATCGACCAGCGAATGAGGCGCGCAATCATTGACGGGACTCCGGCATGTCGTCCGCGCTTTCGTTCTTCATCGCGGGTGCCATCGGCGCGTCACTCATCCGGGTAATGCTCGCCTTCATACTCGCTTCGGAGTCGATCAGGAACTGACCCGAGACGACTACTGTTTGATCGACTGTCAGCCCCTGGCGAATTTCAGTCTGGCCGCCGCCCTCCCTTCCCACTTCCACCGCGACTGGCGAGAATTTGCCGGACCCATCAGCGACGATCACGACTGCGCGGGTTCCGGTTTGGATAATTGCCTCGCTGGGGACCAGCAGACTTTCGGCATCTTCCATCGGCGCGAAACTTAGCGTGACGAACATGCCGGGTTTCAACAAGGTCTGCGGATTGGCGAGTTCGATGCGCGCGGTAAGCGTTCGTGTCGCAAGATTGACCTCTGGCAGCAACGCGCCGACTTTGCCGGTGAACGCCTGGCCGGGATAAGCGGCGGCGCGCGCAGTCACCGCGCTGTCGGGGGTGAGCGATCCGGCCTGTGCTTCCGGGACCTCTGCATTCACCCACACCGTGTCAAGGCCATTGATGCGGAACAACGCCGCCCCGGCCAGCACGGTCATGCCCTCGCGCGCGGCAAGTTCGGTCACCACCCCGCTCTGCGGCGCGGTGATAGTGAGCCGCGCCTGCACCTGCCCAGTGGTGTCGACGAGCCGCATTTGCGCGTCGCTCATACCGGCGAGCCGCATCCGTTGTCGTGCGCCGTCGAGTAGCCCGCCAAGATCGAGCTTTGCGGATTGCACGGCGAGTTGCTTTGCGGTCAGAAATTCTTCCTGCGCCGCAACCCAGTCCGGGACATAAAGTGCCGCCAGTGCCTGGCCCTGGTGGACGGGGTCGAGCGTCGCCCGCACATACAACTTCTCAAGGTAGCCATTGCTGCGCGCCTGGACGACCGCAACATCGCGCTCGTTATAGGCCACGCTGCCCACGGCTTCGATCCGGCGGCCCAATGCACCGTGCACGACCTTAGCCGTGCGCACGCCGAGATTCTGGGCGACTCTCGAACTAATGCTGACTTGCCCTTGGTCTGCCTCGCCTTCCGGATAGACTGGCACCAATTGCATATCCATGAAGGGCGATTTGCCGGGCTTGTCGAATTTCTGCTGCGGAAACATCGGGTCGTGCCAATACAAGGGGAGCTTTGCACTGACTGTCGGGCGTTCCGGCGCGGCCGGATTGCCCGCATTGCTGGGGGCCGTCATCTGCATCCCGTGCTGCATGCCGACTTCATAGAGGCCGTAGCCGCCAGCGCCGACCAAACCGATTGCCATCACAGCGATCAAAGATGTCTTGCCACTCATTTTGATTTCTCGCTGACAGTAAGCGCTGCGTCGGGGTGCCCCGACTCGTCCGTCGGGAATAAAAAGTTGAGCCGGGCCCACCGGCGTGCGGTGTCCCTTTCGAGTTGCACCGCGCGCAGACGGACGTCGCTTTCATCGCGGCGTGCGCGCCACACGTCAGCTTGACTGGCCTGCTTACCACGATAGGCCGCCAAGGTGGCTGCGCTGCGTGCGTGGGCCAGTGGAATGAGCTCGTGTGCGTAGCGAGCGAGTCGTTCGCGACCGTTTTCCCAGGCCTGCAGCTCGGCGAGCACCTTGCCGACATGCGCCCGCAGGGCCTCTTCGCGCTCGGCAGTGGCGCGCTGAACCAGGGCTAGCTTGGCCGCGACTTCGCGATCCTGACGGTTTCCCTGATCCCATTGCAGCGGAATCGACACGCTGACCGACGCGAAATCGGAGAACGCCGAACCGCGCTGGGCATACATGAGCTCCACGCTCCAATCTGCCCGCGTGTTCGCCACCGCAAGTTTGGCCTCGGTCTCGGCAAGGGCTTCCTGCTTAGCAAGTACCGCGACTTCCGGATGGTGGGTGAGCTGAGTTTCGAGCGTGTGGCGATCGAGTCGCACCGAATCCAGCGCCGGTTTACCGGCCAACGGGCGCTCCGCGACCTCGCCCACCCAGCGCGCCAGGTTGGCTTTAGCCACCCGGATGCGGCTGTCGGTTTCGCTCGCGCTATCTGCCAGTTCCGCGCGGGCGCTACGCGCCGCGATCAGATCCGCCTGATTCCCGTGGCCGCCACGATAAGCACTGTCGGCGGCCACGATTTCGAGTTCGACCTGCTGTTGTTGTTCGAGCAGGATGGCTGCCAGGGCCTCGGCGTAATAGCGATCCAGCCAGGCGATTGCCGTCGCACGTTCGATCGCAGCGAGTGTCACCGTCTTTTCTGCCAGGGTCTTGTCGCCTTCCCGTTCGAAGCGCTGCGTGCGCAACTGACGCTTCTCCGCGCGGGTCCACTCCTGACTCACAGCCACAAGACCTTGCGTGAAATCGTCGCCGCCGACACTGAATTGATGAGGGCCGTTGACCGGCCAGCTGTCGAGACCGAACTTAAGGATCGGATCGGGCAGTTGGCCGGCGGCGACCGCCATTTCGCGGGCCGCGATCACCCCTGAATCTTCGGCCGACAACTGACGCGAGCGTTCGACCGCATAGCGCTGCGCTGCGCCTAAGGTGAGTGCCTCTGACGCGGTGGCGCCCCCAGACCAGGCCAGTAGACAGATCACGGCGGTTATCGCATTGGATAAGGGAACCCTAATGAAGGTATCGCGGCTGAGCGCACGTAATGGCGATGACATGAAGCCTCCCGGCAACAACGGAACAGACACCTGCCGCGCACAGCGCGGCGATGAAGGATTACGCCAGTTGCAGGGTTAAATCAGGAAGCTACAGAGATGAAGATAGCGCGGGAGCGTGACGAGCTTGGGGGGCAATTCTATGGGCGTGGTCCGCAGGATCGGCATGCGCAAGTCTGCGCGCGGAACGATCCAGCTGACGGGCAATGCCGGCAGATCGATCTTGGCCTGGACGCGGCTGTCCACCGATTGGGCGGCTTGGTCACAGTATTGTCGGCACAGATTCGGGTTCTTCTGGTCCATGCCGTGGCACGGTTGCGCGGTCGTAGGCGACTCCACCGACAACTGGCGATCCAGACTTTCAGTTTTGTTGGGGCAGGCATAAGCCGCCACCGCAAGTTGCGTAAAGAGCAGCAGGCCGATACTGCAACAGGCGACGATCTTGCGGCGGATCCGATTCATGATTTCACCGTATACCGCAAAGGTTGCCCGGCAACAAGAAGAAGTTCAGCCTCAGTTTGCGGGGGCAGCGAGTCGATGATGCGGCAATCCGCGCTGGTGCGGTGCTCGCAGCGTTGGGGATTGTGGGTACGGGAAACGGCTGACCGGAGGTGGCGGTGGCTGGTAGATCGGTCTGTCGGTTTTAATGGCGTCCCCAGGGGGATTCGAACCCCCGTTACCGCCGTGAAAGTCGATTAGGCGTCGTTCAGGAACGTCCATTAATATTCATTTAACTATTTGATATTGCAAATATTAAATGTCTTTTCGTACACTAACGTTCATCCCCGTTTGAAGGGGTTTGCCAGCAAAAGTTCCACAAAAGTTCCACACGAAATTTCGAGGTGTCGCTGTGGCTTCAACGAACATGAAATCCGCTTCAGTCGTGCAATGCGCTGAATAACCGCACCAGTCCTAGGGCCTGTTGATCTTTCGCATTACATTGGCAACCAAACAATCACGAATGCCAGCGCAAGCATGCTGGCGAAGTTCCGTCC
The DNA here is from genome assembly GCA_031417495.1 of Pseudomonadota bacterium. GTDB lineage: Bacteria > Pseudomonadota > Gammaproteobacteria > CAIKBL01. Next base: position 11,671 of record JANOVQ010000100.1, read on the forward strand.
GTCTGCTTCTGGCCACGGCACATGGAATGTGCCTGCTACTTTGGATCACG
>JANOVQ010000101.1:0-12734 GCA_031417495.1 Pseudomonadota bacterium
CATGCCGTAGCGCTCAAGGACCGCATGACCCGTGCGGGTCTGAAAGGCCTGCCAGGTTTCCGCGAGCAGCGGCGCCGAGCCGCAGGTAAACAGGCGGAGCGCCTGGCAGCGCTCGGCATTCAACCCCGGCTCAGCCAACCAGCGCGTGTAGTACGTGGGCACGCCCATCATGACTGAGGCTTGCGAGAACGCGGCGAGTGCCGCCTGAGCATTAAAGCGTAGGTGAAACACCAGCCGCGAGCCCGACATCAAGGTACAACCAAGCGCGATGAACAAACCATGCACATGGAACAATGGCAGTACGTGCAGCAAAACGTCCGCTCGCGTGAAGCCCCAGGCTTCGCTTAGGGCGAGCGCATTGGTGGCCAGATTGTGGTGCGACAACATGATGCCCTTCGGCTTGCCCGTGGTGCCGGAGGAATACAGCAAGGCCGCCAAAGCCTCTGGTGAACAAGTACGGGTTTCAAATTCTGCAGATTCTCCTGCACTTTCCACGCAGAGCTCGTCCAAGCTGATGACGAGCGGGACGGCGAAGCGCGCGCCGAGATGGCTCAGGCTGGTGATTGAGGCGGCATCGCCGAGCAGCGCGGCGGGCGCCGCATCCTCCACAAAGTATTCGACCTCGGCGGTGGTGTACGCGGGGTTCAACGGATGAAAGACAATGCCGGCACGCAGGCAGGCAAGGTACAGCCAGATAAATTCCGGGCATTTCTCGGCCTGCACCGTCAGCCGATCACCGGGCACCATTCCGTGCCGCACGAGCGTGTGCGCCAGGCGCGCCGAGCGCGCGGTGAGATCGCCGTAGCTGTAGCGCTCACCTTCCTCGGTGATCAGAAATTCGGCGACGGCAGGCGGGAAATTTCGCGCGTAGGCGAGGTAGAGATTCGCGTTATCCATGCCGAAAATTACTCAATCACGCCCTTATAACGAGCGCGAGATAAGTTCCTTCATGATCTCATTGCTGCCGCCGTAAATCATGCCGACCCGCGCATCGACAAAGTAATGCGCAATGGGATATTCCATGATGTAGCCATAGCCGCCGTGCAATTGCAGGCAGCGATGGGCAATCTCGAAGGCCTTCTCGGAGCACCAGTATTTCGCCATCGACGCAGATTCCGCGTCGAGTTCACCCGCGATGAGTTTACGGATGCAATCGTCCACGAACACGCGCGCCAGACGTGCTTCGGTTTTACATTCGACCAGGGTGAACTTGGCGGTCTGAAAATCAAATAATTTCTTGCCGAAGGCCTCACGCTGTTTGACATAGTCGGTGGTAATCCGCACGCAGTTTTCCATGCTCGCCACCGCTGAAACCGCGATGATCAGCCGTTCGCGAGCGAGCTGATTCATCAGCTGGAAAAAACCCTGCCCCGGCTGCCCGCCGAGGAGGTTTCCTACAGGAATTCGACAATCTGTGAAAAACAACTCGCAGGTGTCCTGGCCCTTCTGACCAATCTTTTTCAAGGGTTTGCCACGCCGAAAACCTGCCAGGTCATGCGTATCCACGCACAATAGGGAAATGCCCTTGGCGCGTTCCTTCGGATCGGTCTTGCAGACCACCACGATCATGTTGGCGTTATTGCCGTTGGTGATGAAAGTCTTGGATCCATTCAACACGAAGTGATCGCCGTCGCGAATTGCGCGGGTCTTCACCGCCTGGAGATCGGAACCAGTGCCGGGCTCTGTCATCGCAATGGAGGTGATGATTTCTCCGCGCGCCATGGGTGGCAGATAACGCTGCTTCTGTTCTTCGGTGCCGTACACCAGCATGTAGTGCGCAACGATGCTTTGAATCCCACTGCCGAAACTGGTGATTCCGGCGCGCATGAGTTCCTCATACACGATGGCGTCGAAGCCGAAATCACAGCCACCACCGCCATATTCAGTCGGCACATCGGGACAGAGCAGGCCAATTTCGCCGGCCTTGCGCCAGTATGCGGGATCGCAGTAGCCCTGCTCGAGCCAGGTTTCGCGCTGCGGCACGAACTCGGCTTCCAGGAAACGCCGCACGGTGTCGCGGTAGAGGGTGTGTTCCGGGGTGGCCCAGCCGGTTGCATGTGCTGTCATAACATTACTTCCAAGGTCAAATCAGGAAAGCTCAGGCCGAATACAGGCCAAACAACGAGACACTCGCGACATTACGAAACGGATGCCCGCCGAGATTGTGCGTGAGACCTAGTGAGGGACTGTTTAACTGGCGCGGTCCCGCGCGCCCCAAGAGCTGCAGATACATCTCATAGGCCATGCGCAGACCGCTCGCGCCGATCGGATGACCAAAACATTTGAGGCCACCATCGATCTGGCAGGGCACTTCGCCATCGCGGTCAAACACCCCGTCCAGCACCTCCCTGATCGCCCCGCCCTCCGGTGAAATGCCAAGATCTTCCATCACCACGAGTTCAGTCACCGAGAAGCAATCATGCACCTCCATCATGTGGATCTCCTGGCGGGGATGCGTGACGCCCGCTTCGGCGTAGGCCCGTTTCGCCGCAAGCCGTGTAGTGTGGAGATAACTCCCGTCCCAGCCGGTATTCGACATCTCGAAACCATTGCTCGGCGCAAGTTGCATGGCTTTTACGGTGACCAGATCTTTGAAACCCATTTCGCGCGCTTTCTCGACACTGGTCACAATTGCGCACGCCGCGCCATCACTCACGCCGCAGCAATCCATCAAGCCCAGCGGATAAGCGATCATGCCCGCGTTCATCGCGTCGTCTTCTGTAATGGTTTTCTGCAAATGCGCCTTGGGGTTCAAGGCGCCGTTGGCGTGACTCTTGACTGAGATATGCGCCATCGCGCGTTTGAGATCCTGCATATCGACCTTATGCTTGGCCGCATACGCGCTCGCCAATTGCGCGAACGCGCCAGGCGCAGTGGCATTCGGTAGCCAGAGATCGTCGAACGAACCCTTGGTGCGTTCCGGCAGACCGCCATAGCCCGTATCTTTCAGTTTCTCGACACCCATCGCGAGCGCGATATCGCAGGCGCCGGCGGCCACTGCGTAGACCGCGCCGCGCAGGGCTTCAGTCCCTGTGGCACACAGGTTTTCCACGCGGGTGACGGGAATATTTGGCAGCCGCAACGCGAGGCTTAGCGGGAGCGCGGATTTGCCAGCACTTTGTTCCTGATAGAACAGGCCGAGCCACGCCATTTCGATTTCTTCGCGCGAGATGTTGGCGTCCACCAACGCCTCCTTGAATGCCTCAAGGATCAGCTCTTCGGGACCGCAATCCCAGCGTTCGCCGAATTTGCTGCAACCCATCCCGATGATCGCGACTTTGTCTTTAATACCTTTGGCCATTGGGATTACCTCGTCTCGTTAAGGATTGGCGCGGGCTTCCAGAAATATCGTCGAAAGTGGCGTTTGACGTCAAAATCCTTGATCCTGAAGACCATCCGCACAGCGCTGCCCACTTTCACTTGGCCGGGCTCGAAATCTGTAAACTCCAGCATGCAGTTGGCGCCATCCGCAAATTCCACATTGCCATAGATGTACGGCGGCAGTGGCGTGTAGGCGAGCCAATCCTCGGTGTAGGATTTCACGCGCCCCACTAATCCCGACAGGCTTTCGTCCTGCTGGGTCTCCATGGCACCGCACTTCACGCAGACCTGCGAGCGCGGAAACTGCAAGGTGTTACAGGCCACGCAGCGCGCGCCCACCATGCCCGTAATATCCTTTCGGCGACGATAGAACGCGGACTGCGAGGTGCGATTGTCACGCTCGGCGCGCAGCCCAAAGTCCACTTCCAGCTGATTTCTGAGCGACAGGAACATGGCGTAATTACGGCACATTCGCTTCTGTGCAAGGTAGCGACTTGGCCCATGCTGGCGCTGTAGCTCGGCCAGGTGCGGCGTGGTCTCGACGACAATCGCGTCAGCGCCCTGGCCAAAGCCAATGACCAGAATTTTTTCGCCCGGCACCGCAGTTTCCAAGGCGTGCGCCAGGATCAGCAGCGGCTGCGCGGCGCCGCAATCGCCACAATTGGTGAGCAGCGGATCAACGAATAAATCAGGATTCACCTGAATGGCTTTGGCCACGCCCTTCGCAATACTCGCACTCGCCGGAAATACCACCCGGTGAACTTCACTGATATCCAGGTGCGCGTTGGCGAGCGCGGCGCGCACCACCTTGGGTACTAACTTGTTGTAACCCTCTTCCCGCACCCACCGTTCTTCCAGCGCGTAATCGTGCGGCGTCCCCGCTGCGCGATATTGATCGACGAAATCGTCGTGCAATGAGGCCGCACCAGTGATGATCGCGAGCGGCTTGCCTTCGCCAAGCAGGAGCGCCGCCGCGCCGTGTCCATAGTTCATTTCCTGCACGCTACCGGGCTTCGCCTCCCGACAATCCGCCGCCAGCAACAAGGTGGAGCGTGGACCAGGGTTGAGTCCCAAGCGCACCAGGGCGCTGGTCGCCGCGCGCCGACTGCCGCCCAGGTCTTCGGTGGTCGTGAAATCGTCGCACAGCAAGGCATCGGCAACGATGCCGCTGTTGCTGCGATCAGCGAAAGGCAGGGTCGTCGAGGCAAGTTGGATCTGGGCGGGCACCTGCGTAATGCCGGCGAGACAATTGCGCGCGGCTTCCACTGCCAAGGTGACGCTATCTTCGTCCCAGTTAGCGAGCGAGCGTTCGCCCTTCGCGAGCCCCTTCAGGGACGGCACCGCCCACGCCATGGCCTCTGCGATGGCGGATCGCGGGAGTCGTAAAATCGGCACATAGGCGCCGAAGGACAGGATTCCAAAGCTCATTTTCAAATCTCTAAGTTGGCCTTGCTTGATCAGGTGCCGCGGCTGGCGCGTGCGCTCGTCGCAGAATACGGCTTCAGATTTGGAATGTCATACGACTGTCATGTTCTTTTAATACGCTGCGCCCCGTGGCTTGCGCCTGCGCCTATTCAATTTCAAGTTATTAAGAGGAGTCCCCTGTGGCTAAATCTTCCGGTCCCGCGCTTTCACGGCTCGCACTCGGCTGCGCGCTCGTCTGCGGCAGCGTGCCCAGCTTCGCCGCCAATGACGCCATGCTGCAGTTGCTCGAAGCATTGCATAAAAGTGGCACCATTGACGATGATACCTTCGACCTGATCAAAGGGGCGGCCCAGGCGGATGAAGAACAAAATGCCGCTGCCGGTGGCGATGTCGCGAAAAAGGTCAGCCAGTCACTCGGCGAGCTCGGCACGCCAAGTCTCACGCCCGGCCGGTTTGAGATCAAAGACAAAACAGGCGATTTCGGCTGGCGGGTCGGTGGGCGGCTGATGTACGACGCTGCGTTCTTCGATAACGACGGGGCCTTCAAACAGACCGATGCCGGCCAATTTCGCAGAGTGCGTTTAAATGTCCAAGGCACGTTATCGTCGGTCTGGAAGTACAAAGTGGAGTATGACTTCCGTGAGCTCGATAGCGGCATCGCGGGCCTCAAGGACGCCTATTTCAACTATCTCGGATTAACCTTGTGGGACAAACCGATCGATATCAAAATCGGGCAATCACATGAGCCGTTTAGCTTTGACTTAATCAACAGTTCGAACAATAGCCTGTTCGTCGAACGGGCGTTACCGGTGAACGCCCTGGCGAATTTTGTCGGCGAGCGCAATCCGGGCATCAAGGCCACGATGCTGGGTGAGAACTGGACCGCCGCCTTCGGCGCGTTTGCGACCCGCCAGCAGGAGACCGTGAGTGGGGTGACCACGACTTGCACCTTGCCCGCCACGGGAACGCTGACTGGGCAGACCATTACCTGCCGTGGCACTGGCGGCCAGGAAGACACCCCGCCGCGAGACTTCAATGACGGTTATGCGATGACTGGTCGAGTCACCGTTACTCCCTGGCGCGAAGGCGGACATGTGCTGCATCTCGGCAGCGCGTTTTCTTATCGGAATTTCCTGAATGGGAATGCGCTGCGGTTGCGCGAGCGGCCGGAAGTTAATGAAACTTCACTGCGGCTGATCGATACCGGCAATTTCACTGGTGACGACTTCATGCGTTGGAATGCCGAACTGGCGATGGTCGAAGGCCCCTTCACCTTCCAGGGCGAATACCTGATGTTGAAGACGAATTCCGCGCCGCGCTTTGGTGATCCGCTGTTCCAGGGCTACTACCTCTCCGCAGGCTGGTTCCTGACTGGCGAATCCCGCCCGTATAAATTCGAAGACGGCGTGTTCGACAGCGTGCGCCCGAAGACGCTTGTCGGCCGCGGCGGTTGGGGCGCGTGGGAGTTGGTCGGACGCTATAGCAGTGCGGATCTCACCGACGGCAATGTGACCGGCGGCGAGGAAGAAAATTTCACGGCCGGACTTAACTGGTACCCCACGCCGAACATCCGCTTCATGGCGGACTATGTGAAAGTGCTTGATGTGAAGGGTGGCACCTTCGACGGTGCGGAGCCGGCGGCGTTCGTGATTCGTTCGCATGTTTTCTGGTAGGCGAACCGAATAGTCTGGATTACGTGACGATCAAACCGCGGAACCTGCCAAGATTTTAAGAGACGTCGTCCCGGGCTAAGCGGCGCCAGCCGTGCAGACCCGGGATCCATGGATTCAGGATGTTCCGCATGGATCCCGGATAACCGCTACGCGGTTTCCGGGATGACGGGGTTGCAGGGATCGAGTACGGTGCCATAGGTTGGATAACTGGAGGGTAATCCGACATCGGATTTGGCTTAAGGGGAGAGATTTAAATCTCTCCCCACTCAACCATTGTAGGGCCCCGCCTTTTCAGCATAATGCGGGCTCCTCCACGCGCGAGCTGACGACTGATGGCCCAATACGTTTTTACCATGCACCGGGTCGGAAAGATCGTTCCCCCCAAGCGCCATATCCTCAAAGACATTTCGTTATCGTTTTTTCCCGGCGCCAAAATCGGTGTGCTGGGTCTCAATGGCTCCGGCAAATCCACCTTATTGCGCATCATGGCAGGGATCGACCGCGAGATCGTCGGCGAAGCCACTCCGCAAAAGAGTCTCCGGATCGGTTATTTGCCGCAGGAACCTCAGCTGGACCCCGCCAAAACCGTCCGCGGCAATGTCGAAGAAGGCATCGCTGCCGAGAAAGCGCTGGTCGATCGCTTCAATGACATCAGCATGAGTTTTGGCGAGCCGATGAGCGACGAACAAATGAGTACGCTGCTCGAAGAGCAGGCCGGCCTGCAGGACAAAATCGATAGCGCCGGACTGTGGGAACTCGACCGCAAGCTTGAGATCGCGGCCGACTCCCTCCGGCTGCCGCCCTGGGACATGGACGTGACCAAGCTCTCGGGTGGCGAACGACGGCGGGTTGCGCTGTGTCGCCTGCTGCTTTCAAATCCCGAGATGCTGCTGCTCGATGAGCCGACCAATCATCTGGATGCAGAATCTGTGGCGTGGCTCGAAAGATTTCTCGAGCAGTTTGAAGGGACGGTAGTCGCCGTCACCCACGACCGCTACTTTCTCGACAACGTGTGCGGCTGGATTCTCGAACTTGATCGCGGACATGGCATTCCCTGGGAAGGCAATTACACCTCCTGGCTCGAACAAAAAGAGAAGCGCCTCGAAACTGAAGAGAAGCAGCAGTCCGCGCATCGCAAAAACATGGAGTCCGAGCTTGCATGGGTGCGCCAGAATCCGAAGGGCCGGCAAGCTAAGAGTAAGGCGCGGTTGGCACGCTTTGAGGAACTGTCGTCGCAGGATTTCCAGAAGCGCAACGAGACCAACGAACTCTACATCCCGCCCGGCCCCCGGCTTGGCGAACTGGTAATCGAAGCGGAGGGCGTGAGCAAGGCATACGGTGAACGACTCCTCTTCGATAATCTCTCGTTCGCGGTGCCGGCTGGTGCCATCGTCGGCATCATTGGCGCCAACGGCGCCGGCAAGTCCACCTTGTTCCGCATGTTGGTGAATCAGGAACAACCCGATCAGGGCCAGATCCGACTCGGCGATACCGTACAATTTGCGCATGTCGATCAAATGCGCGATGCCCTAGATCCAGCAAAAACAGTGTGGGAGGAAATCTCGGATGGTCTTGACATTATTCAAATCGGCAACTATCAAACCGCTTCGCGCGGTTATGTCGGTCGTTTCAATTTTGGCGGCTCAGATCAGCAGAAGCGCATCGGTGAACTCTCAGGTGGCGAACGCAATCGCGTGCACCTCGCAAAATTATTAAGAGCAGGCGGCAATGTGCTGTTGCTCGATGAGCCCACTAACGATCTCGACGTCGAAACGCTGCGCGCACTTGAAGAAGCGCTGCTGACATTCCCCGGTTGCGTGTTGGTGATTTCGCATGACCGCTGGTTCCTCGATCGCATCGCCACCAACATGCTGGCCTTCGAAGGCGACAGCCATGTCGAATGGTTCGCCGGGAATTATCAGGACTACGAAGCGGATCGCAAACGTCGCCTGGGTACCGATGCGGAGCAACCGAGGCGGCTCCGCTACAAGCCGCTCAGCCAATGATGTCTGCTCTGCCGCTTAACGCCTGGCTCACGCTCGGTGCCCTGGTCTGGATGTTCGGCATGTTGTTGATGACCCAGGTCTCGGCGGATCTGGTCGTGATGGCGGCGCTGAGCGCGTTGATGTTGAGCGGTGTGATCACGCCGGCACAAATGCTCGGCGGCTTCGCCAACGAAGGCATGGCCACCGTCGGCGTGCTGTATGTGGTGGTGGCAGGTTTGCGCGAGACCGGGGTCATGACCTGGGTCGCGCAGGGCCTGTTCGGTCGGCCGCGCTCCGTCGCGAGTGCACAACTGCGCATGATGACGCCGGTCGCGGTGCTCTCTGCGTTCATGAACAACACGCCGTTAGTGGCCGCCGCGTTACCAGCAGTCATCGAATGGGGCAAGAAACACGGTATCCCGGTTTCTAAACTGCTCATGCCGCTCAGCTTTGCGACGATCCTTGGCGGCCTATGCACCTTGATCGGCACCAGTACCAATGTGATCGTGGCCGGGCTGATGAAAGAGGCTGTGAAGGCTGGGCAGATGGATCAAAGCCTGGGCTTTTTTACACTCACCTGGATTGGCGTACCGTGTGCGGTGGTGGGCATAGCCTACATGGTGATCGCGAGCCATTGGCTACTCCCAACGCGCGAGGCGGTGTTACGCCAAAGTGCCGATCCACGTGCCTATACGGTGGAAATGACCGTCGCGCCGGACGGCGCAGTCGCTGGTAAAACTATCGAAGAAGCTGGCTTGCGGCATCTTAATGAAATGTACCTGGCCGAGGTCGAACGCGAAGGCGAGGTGATTGCCGCCGTTGGTCCGCAGCTGCGCTTGCTGGCAAACGATCGCCTGATCTTCGTTGGCGTAGTTGATTCGATTGTGGAGCTGCAGCGCGTCCGCGGACTTAATCCTGCGACCAATCAAGTGTTCAAGCTCGACGGGCCGCGCGCCGGGCGGAGCTTGATTGAAGCGGTGGTGTCGGATCGCTGCCCGTTGATCGGCAAGAGCATTCGCGATGGGAAGTTTCGGACCCAGTACAACGCGGCAGTCATCGCGGTCGCACGCAGCGGCGCGCGGCTGCATCAGAAAATTGGTGACATCGTGCTGCAGGCTGGCGACACCCTGCTGCTCGAAGCGCGGCCAGCCTTCGTGCAGCAACAGCGCAATTCCGCCGATTTTTACTTGGTCAGCCGCCTGGAGGATTCCAGTCCGCCGCGGCACGAAAAGGCCTTGGTGGCGCTGTGTATTCTGGTCGGGATGGTGGTCCTCGCGACAGCTTTCGAGCAGGTCCCCTACTTCGTCGCCAAAGGCCTTGGCGTGTTTCACGCAGCGGTGCTGGCCGCGGGATTGATGCTCGCGACGCGCTGCTGCGGCACAGCTTCCGCGCGGCGCGCGATTGACTGGAGTGTCCTCATCGTCATTGCGGCCACGATGGGCATCGGTAAAGCACTCGAAAGCACGGGTCTCGCGACGTCGTGTGCGCATGGACTGGTGGCCATAGTCGGCGCCGATCCATTAGCGCAATTGGCGAGCATTTATTTCGTTACCATGCTCCTGACTGAGCTACTATCGAACAACACCTCAGCTGTGCTGATGTTCCCGATTGGTCTCGCGACTGCCGCCGCGTTGGGGGTGAACTCCATGCCATTCGTGGTGGCGTTGACGATTGCCGCCTCCTGTGGCTTCGCCACGCCGATTGGTTATCAAACCAATCTCATGGTGTACGGGCCCGGCGGTTACCGCTTTACGGATTACGTGCGCTTCGGAGTCCCGTTGAACCTCCTGGTGGCGAGCGTTACGTTGGCCTTGGCGCCGGTCATTTTCCCGTTCTGAATTCTGCTTAAGGAGAAGCTTTTGTCCGCTGCACAACCTTCCACTTTGCTGATCGGCGGACACGCGCAAGGCCTTATCTGGCAGGTCGCCAGTATGGTCAATCGCCACGGGCTCGTCGCTGGTGCCACCGGCACCGGCAAAACGGTGACCTTGCAGGTCTTGGCCGAAGGCCTCTCGGCGCTCGGCGTGCCGGTGTTCACCGCCGACATCAAGGGCGATCTGTCGGGACTCGCCAACGCCGGCAAGACCAATCCCAAAATCACTGAGCGACTTGAACAGCTGGCGCTGACGGATTTTGGTTTTCATGAATTCCCGGTCGCCTTATGGGATTTGTTCGGCGTCAGCGGCGTGCCGATCCGCATCGCGATTTCGGAGATGGGCCCGCTGCTGCTCGCCCGTCTGCTGAATCTCAACGACACCCAAACGGGCGTGTTGTACGCGACCTTCAAAATCGCTGATGACCATGGGTTACTGCTGCTCGACTTGGCCGATCTGCGCTCGATGTTGGCCTGGGTCGGTGAGCACGCCAGCGAACTCAAGGTCGAGTATGGGAATCTGTCGCCGACCAGCGTCGCAGCGATTCAGCGCAACCTGTTGGTGTTAGAACAGCAAGGTGCGGAACACGTGTTCGGTGAACCGGCACTCGCGCTGAAAGACTTGATGCGCACGGCGCCCGACGGTCGCGGCGTCATCAACATCCTCGACGCCACGCGGCTCATCACCACTTCGCCGCAGCTCTATGGCTGTTTTTTGATCTGGTTGCTCGCGGAATTATTCGAGGAACTGCCCGAACGCGGCGATGCCGACAAGCCACTCTTCGTGCTGTTCTTTGATGAAGCGCATTTGTTGTTTAGCGATGCGCCGAAAGCGTTGGTTGATAAAATCGAACAGGTGGTGCGGCTCATTCGTTCGAAAGGCGTAGGGGTGTTCTTCGTGACTCAGAGTCCGCTCGATATCCCGGAGGCAATCCTCGGTCAGCTGGGTCTCAAGATCCAACACGCGCTGCGCGCCTTTACGCCGAAGGAACAAAAAGCCGTACGCGTGGTCGCGGAATCTTTTCGCGCCAATCCGGCACTCGATACGGTCACCGCCATCACCGAGCTCGGCACCGGTGAGGCCTTGGTTTCTGTGCTGGATGCCAAAGGTCAGCCGTCACCCGTGGAGCGCACGTTGATCCGCCCGCCGTCAGCGCAGATTGGCCCGGTCGATGCTGAGCGGCGCCGCGAACTGCTCGAATCCTCTGACCTGATGAGCCATTACAAGGATCCGATTGATCGTGTTTCCGCCCATGAAAAGCTCTCACAGCGCACTGATGCTAGACAAACCACCCCTGGGATAGACGGCACCAAGCCTCTCCCTGCGCCAACCCCAGCGCGCCAAGCAGGCGCGCAACGTCAGACAGTGGGCGAAGCGTTAGTCAAAAGCGTGGTCCGCTCAATCGGCTCGCAGTTGGGCAGCCAATTAGGGCGCCAGGTCATCCGTGGCGTGCTCGGCTCACTATTCGGCCGCGGCCGTTAAAAGATTTACCCGCCACATCGAAACGCCTGAGGACCCCCAATGAGCGCCCCTACCCTGACCAAAGAAAACATCATCGATCGCCATGTGCTGACTTTCGACGCCGCAGATAAACGTAACGGCAGTTTGTACATCGGCGAACCCCTGGACGGCGACTCAGGCCTCCATCTCGCGACTGCGCTCAGCGAGATGCGCGCGGCGGGTTTGTGGTCGGCCGAGCCAGAGAAGCAGGTGCCCGAAGCCCACCGCGCGGCCTATCGGGAGCAGCTCACTTTGGTGGAGGCGGTGGCTTTTCGCGACGCGGGCGGCGCTTTTCTGATCGCGCGTTTCGATCACCCCAAATTTCCTTCTGACGCCGCGCGCTGGGCAGAATGGGTCGCGTACTTCGATACCCGCCACCGCCGCACCTGAGAGAATTTGCGCTTGGCTGCCCCGAGTGCCTGTGCGATCCCTCCGCGGTTTCGGTGGGCCCTTGGGCTCCTCGGGGCGCTGGTGGCTCGGCACGCTAGCGCCTATGAGTTGCTCAATCAGGGAGGCTGGCACGCTGAAGCCTCAGTCAATGCACGACTCGGACTGCGCCGCGGCGAGAATATCAACTTCGGGCTTGGGGCTCTGAACGGCTTCGGCGCGCTGCGCAACTCAACCGGCGAGACCGCGCGCACGGATCTCCAGGTCTCGTTAAAACCCTCGTTCAAAACCGATTACACCGTGGGGGAATCGAAGCTCTACGGGGGCGTGTCGGTGGTCGCTGCCACGACCACGCTGGATGGCGAACTCTCTGGTCAGTTCGCCCGCGCGGGTGATCGGGTAATCGACACCGACGCGGCCTACCTTGGGTGGCAGCGCGGCGTGCTCGATCTCTCGTACGGCGGCCAGCCATTCACGCTTGGTGATGGCTTGGTGGTCGGCGACGGCAATTTTAATCAAGGGCATGACAACGGCCAGTACTGGATTGGCGCCTTTGAATCCTGGCGCAA
>JANOVQ010000102.1:0-2108 GCA_031417495.1 Pseudomonadota bacterium
GGTGTTTGCAAACATGCTTTTCATGATTTCTAGCGAGCCTCGCCTGCGAAACTCTGTTGAATCGTAGCGATCAATTCCAGAGCCTCGGAAGGCAGCGGCCCCTTTTGCGCGCTTTGCCCGGCGTGCTCCAGTTGCTCGAGAGTAGAGAGGCCTATCAGCGTCGTCGACAGGTTCGGGTTCGAGAGCACAAATCGCAACGAGAGTTCGACGAGGTTTTGCGCAATTCCGCGCTTGATGATTTCGCCGAACCGCAGCGCACGGGCCACGTCACCGGCATACGTGGAGGCCGAGCCGATTGGGTCCACGCTGGGCATGCCGAGCGGATGGCGGGTTTCGGCGCCGCTCAATGCGCCGCCCGCCAGCGCGCGAATGCCGATCGTCCCGATACCGCTCGCATGCGCGCGCGCGACAAGGTTCCCGTAATCCTGGGCGGGGTAGCCGGAGGGCAGCTTCGCACCGGCGCTGGGATTGAGCAGGTTGTAGCTCACCTGGGCCGACTCGAAAGAATCCAGGACGCTGTGGATGGCCGGGGTGTCGCCCAAAGCCGTGAATCCGAAATGGCGCGCCTTGCCCTGCTCGCGCAAACGCTCGAAAGCGGGCAGCACTTGTTCGCGCACCGTTGCTGGATCAATGGATCCGTCGCGCTTCGCGTCGGAGATCGGATTGTGCAACTGGTAAAGCTCCACGCTGTCGAGTCCAAGGCGGCGCAAACTTGCTTCCATGGAATCAGCAATGAATTGCCCGATGCCACCAGGCTCTTCCAACCGCGCCGCCTCCAGCCAAATCTTGGTGCCGACATAAACGTTCGGCCACTTCAGATTTTTCAGCACCCGCCCGAGATTGCGCTCGGACTCGCCGTTGCCGTACATGGGCGCCGTGTCGAAATAGTTGATGCCGAATTCCATGGCGCGCGCGAGCGCACGCTCCTGGTCCGTGGCCGCACCTTTCACCATCAGGCCGCCGACCGCGCCACAACCAAAGCTCAACACAGAAATCCTGAGTCCGGTTTTTCCGAGAGCGCGGGTTTCCATCAGCGCTCCACCTGGGTGCCGATGTCACGTGTGGTCGCGTGGTTATCCCGGATCACCATGTCTCCCATCGGCCAGAAACGCCGGCAGACGAACTGCGGCGCGACGACGTGCGCATTCAGGCTGCGCTCGCCAGGGCTTGCCCGCGCGTGACGCCCGCCTGCTTCAGCGCATCTTTCAGGCGGTTGATCTCGGCCGGCGCGATCTTGACCAGCGGCGGACGCACGTGCGCCTCGCCGGCCCGGCCGAGCAGCACCAGACACTCTTTCATGCGATTGTGCATGTCGAGAAACGGCGGTGCGTAGAACGCCTGTGCCAGCGGGTAGATGCGGTCGTTGATGGACTGCGCCGCTTTGAGGTCGCCCGACTTCACCGCGCGGAACAGCGCGACCTGCAGATCGGCGATCACACTGCCGGCGCCCGACAACAGGCCGTTCGCACCCATCGTGAGCGAAGCCATGAGCCAGGCACTGTGCGTCGTGAGCACATTGACCGGCCGAGGCAGATTCTGGAAAGTGCGGATATGGCGCTCGTGCGGCATCGCGTCGTTGGACCAGTCCTTGAGCGCCCGTATCGTCGGCACGGCATCGAACAGCCCGAGCAGCGTGTCGAAGGGATAGCCAAGGCCGGAGGCCATCGAATACTGGAAGACGATCAGCGGCAGACCGCTCGCATCGGCGATGCGCTTGAAATGTGCCTGCGCCATCTCTGGCCGAAGCTGCCCGCCCATGCCCATGGTGTTCGGGGGGAACACCAGCAGCGCGGCGGCGCCCCGGCGCTGCGCCATCGCGGCCAGCCGCGCCGCCTCGATGCTTCCGTCTGCATAGACGCCGCTGATCACCGGCACTTTGTCGCCAACCTCGTCCACCGAAGCGGCGAGCAGGCGCTCCTGCTCGTCGAAAGTGCAGGCGTGGACCTCAGACGCGTGGCCGTTCACGGTCACCGCGTTCACGCCGGGAACGAGCGCGCAATCGCGCAGGTGTTTGCGCGTGGCCTTCTCGTCGATGCTCAGATCCTGGTTGAGCAGCAGCAGCGTCGCGGGGATGACGCCTTCGGGCTTGTAGTTCGGGAACCGGGTCA
>JANOVQ010000103.1:0-3615 GCA_031417495.1 Pseudomonadota bacterium
GAACTTCCGCTCGCCTACGGCGACTTCGGTCGCCTCAGCCAGTGCCTGATGAATCTTGCCAGTAACTCACTGAAGTTTACCAGCTCAGGCTCCGTGGAGATTTCGATCGAGCTGCAAGGGGAGACACTGATCTTCCGGGTCACGGACACGGGGATTGGCATCCCGGCCGACAAGATTGACGGCCTGTTTACCGAGTTCAAGCAGACCGATGCCACGATCGCTTCCGAGTACGGTGGGACCGGGCTTGGGCTATCGATCAGCCGCAAGTTCGTCGAGCTGCACGGCGGACGGATCTGGGTTGAGAGCGAGGTGGGTCGAGGCTCGGTGTTCAGCTTCGAAATTCCGTTACGGGTTCAACAGGCAATCGCATGAGTCCCCGGACCATCCTCTACATCGAGGACAACGAGCTGAACCGCAAGCTCGTGCGTGGCCTGCTCAAGGCCACGACCTATACGCTGATTGCGGCGAATGACGGCGAAGCCGGTGTCGCAAAAGCGCTGGCCGAACACCCGGATCTGATCCTGATGGACATCCAGCTGCCGAAGATCTCGGGGATAGAGGCGACCCGTCGACTGCGCGCCGATCCGGCCACGGCCGCAACCCCGATCATCGCCATCACCTCATTCGCGCTCTCCGGTGACGAGCAGAAGGCCAAGGACGCCGGTGCCACGGCCTACCTGGCGAAACCCTACAGCCCGCGTGAACTGCTCGCGCTGATTCGCCAGATTCTTCCCGAGGACTGAGCACACCGTGGCCGTGCGCTGCATACGGCAAGCTGTTCCTCGGGGGTGAATATCACGGCGGGGGCTATCTCCGCGCATTTATCCGATGGCTTGCGCGCAAAACGATGGGCCTTCGGATCTGACCACGTCCTTCTTCATTGTGGCGACGACCCTTGGAGCAACGCGCTCAACTTATCTCGAACCCAGCGTATCCGTTCGCGGCGATATCGCGACACTTCGCTTCATAGCGCGGGAAGCCGCCGACATACGGGAGAAACACGCGTGGTTTGCCTGGAATATTGGCACCGACGTACCATGAGTTTCAGGTCGGAAAAAGCGTCTTGGCGGCGACTTTGTTGACGTGCTCGACCCAGGTATCCTCCGCGTGCTGCTCCGCTTCTATTCGCGTTGCGCCGTGCGTCCGCAGCCAATCGATGCATTGTGCAATCCACTCCACATGATGCTCGATGCCAACCGTCATGCTGGCCAACACGGAGGGGCTGCCTGGGCCGGTCACGGTGAAAAGATTCGGGAAGCCGTTGGTGGCCAGCCCCAGATAAGTTCGCGGACCGGCTGCCCACTTGTCCTGCAGTCGCCGACCATCGACTCCACGAATATCGATCCGATCAAGCGCGCCGGTCATGGCATCAAAACCAGTCGCAAAAACGACTGCATCGAGTTCGTACTCGGCATCTGCAGTCCGGATGCCGCACTCAGTAAACGCTTCAATCGGCGATTCGCGCGCATCAACCAGGCTCACGTTATCGCGATTGAACGTTTCATAGTAGTGGGTATCCGAGCAGGCGCGCTTACAACCAACGGCGTGCTCGGGAACGAGCTTCGCCGCTACCAGCGGGTCCTTAACCAACGCGAGAATCTTGGCGCGGACGAACTCGGCGGCAGTCGCATTGGCTTGCTCGTTAAATATCAAATCGCTAAATGCGCCCAGAAAAGACAGGCCACCGAGCTGCCACCATCGCTCATAAACCAATTCACGCTCAGCAGGAGCGACCGCCAGCGCAGATTGTTTGTTCGGCGGGTAGTGGCAGGCGGTTCCGAGCGTTCGTTGGCGGGCCCGGAAAGCCCGGTACTCGGCCTTTACCGCACCCTGCGCTCCCGGTGCGAGCGGCACGTTGCGCGCAGGCACGGACCAGTTTGGCGTGCGTTGGAACACATACAGATGCGCAGCCTGCTTGGCAATCTCGGGCGTCGCCTGGATCCCCGACGAACCAGTCCCGACAACCGCCACGCGCAGGCCTGTGAAATCCACCTCGGTATGCGGCCAGCGTCCGGTGTGATAAGTCTGACCGCGGAACTGCGCGTGACCTGGGATGTCCGGCAGGTTCGCCGAGGACAAGCAGCCAGTCGCCATGATGCAATAGCGGACGCTGAAAGCACCCTTGTCGGTAGTGATGTTCCAGCGGTTGGTGAGTTCGTCGAAATGCGCCGCAAGCACGCGGGTATTCAAAGTAATCTGCGGGTACAGATCAAACCGCGCGGCCACATGCTCGAGATAGCGCATGATCTCGGGTTGCGCAGCATAGCGTTCACTCCACTCCCATTCCTGTTCGAGTTCCGTGGAAAAGCCGTACGAATACTCCACACTTTCCACATCGCAGCGCGCACCGGGATAACGATTCCAATACCACGTCCCGCCGACGCCACTCCCTGCCTCAATGACGCGAACATCCAGACCCATGCCACGCAGTCGATGAAGCATATAAAGACCGGCAAAGCCGGCCCCGACGACGAGCGCATCGAGGACAGTCGCCGACGAAGAGGTTTCAGTAGTCATTAAAGGACCTTTTATTCTGCTACGAATTTGGTGGCTGCCCGAGGCTCATCCGAGCAACCTTGCCTTATTCTCGCAATGCCGACCGCGCAACAGGCGATGGTCAAGCGCGCCATGCCGCAACAGGAATCGTTTGGACGTTGGGTTGCGTGTTTGCGCGCGTACACTCAGGTGTACGCTGACTTCACAGACCATGCCTATTCAGACCGTACCGATAAACGACAACCATGGCGACCGAGCTGCCAAGCAACCATCCTTCGACGATACCACGCCAAATCACCGGCGCGTGTCGCAGCTCCATGAAATAGAGGATTACCAGCCGCCCCTGCAAGTACGCAATCGCCAATGTGTGATCGCTGCAGCACTCATCGAGTGATCGTCGTCCGTCCGGGATTTATCAGACTCAGTCACGCGCAGACCATCGTGCGCAGGCAGTAGTGTTCCACAACTCCCCGGGTAGATCCTGGCCCGGGGAGTCGGACGATCAGCAAGTGGCAGGGTGCGCTTGGGAAACTTTGCCTCAAGTCGAAATATTTTGCTTCGCCAGTACCCCAAGCGTCTGCGCCATTTGTTGCACCAGCGGGGCGTCGAAGAACACTCGATCTTGTCGCGCCACAAACTCCCCGATTTGCATTTCCAGTAAACGCCTGAGCCGATACCGCGCGCGCTGCTCGTGCAAGCTCGCCTTACGCGTAGTGCTGGCAAGCCAAGTTTGGTGGCGGTCGATAGCCTCGGATAACGCGAGGATCGATGGTGGTTGCGAGGCCGCCGTGAGCAATACCGGTGGAACCCATGAGTCTCGATCGTGATGATGAAGCGCGGCAATGCGCTGAATGTCAGCGGCCATCTTGTGGGCGCCTGCGAGATCAGCTTTGTTGACCACGAAAATGTCCGCCATTTCCATAATGCCAGCTTTCATCGCCTGCACGGTATCGCCGCTGTCGGGCAGGAGCACCAGCACCAAGGTATCGACTTGCGCGCGCGCAGAATATTCAACCTGCCCCACACCCACTGTTTCCAGCATCACTTCGGCAAAGCCAAAGTCATCCATTGCATCGAGCATCTCGGGGAGGTTATCCGCCAGTCCATCGGCGGTGTTGC
>JANOVQ010000104.1:0-1526 GCA_031417495.1 Pseudomonadota bacterium
CCGCTCGAACTGAGCGGCGGACCGTACTCGTGGTATGTGCTCTCGGTGCTCGTGCTCGTCTACGCATTCAACTTCATCGATCGCCAAATCCTGTCCATCCTGAACGAGGACATCAAGGCGGATCTCGGCCTGACCGACGCCCACATGGGCTTCCTGTACGGCACGGCGTTCGCGCCTGAATCTGGCGCACACCCGCGTGCCGGACGCGCGAGCGGGCGCCGGCCTCACCGAATCTCGAACCCCTTGTACCCGCTACGCGCGGTTTCCGAGAATATCCGGTCGTATGCCGGCACGCCTTCGGTAAAGACCAGGAAACGGCCCTGCTCGCCGCCGCGGTTGTGGTAGCCGAAGAACCACGAGTTCTTGACGTCAGCGAACAGCATGCCCTTGGCCGAATCGTAGCAGCGCTGCGTCCACGTCTCTTCGGACTCCACGCTTGGTTGAATCGTGGTGTAGCCCCGTGACTCGACGTAGCGGATGCACTCGATGATCCAGTCGACGTTGCTTTCCGCGCAGCGCGTGATGTTGCAGAACGCGGCGGGATTGTGCGGGCCGAGAACCGCGAAGAAGTTCGGAAAGCCCGCGAACTGCACGCCGAGGTGGGTCTTTGGGCCGCACTCCCATTTCTCCTCCAGCGACAGGCCGTTCTCGCCGACGATGTTCATGCGTAAGAGTTCGCCGGTCATGGCGCGGAAGCCGGTCGCGTAGACGATGACATCGAGCTCGTGCAGGCGGGACGACCCGCCGTGGAGCTGGGTCTCGATGCCTTTCGCAGTGACGTGCTCGATGGGCGTGTCGCGCAGATCGATGTGCTCGACGTGATCGAAGTTGAAAATCTCGAAGTAGTCTTTTTCGCCGGGCGGGCGTTTGGTGCCGTAGAGATGATCGGTCGGGATCAGCTTGGCGGCAAGTTTAGGGTCGCGCACCCGTTGCCGGACCTTCTCCGCGAGAAATGCGCTGACGTCTTCGGCGATCGCGCGGTCCGTGAACGCGTCGCTGAAGTTCGAGAGCCACAGCGCGAAGCCCCCGCGATCGTACAGCGTCTGGTAGTGCTCCCAGCGTTGTTTCTTGGACAGATCAGCCCCCATGCGCTCGTCGGCCTTGTGGATGAAGCCGGCGTAGGTCTCCCGGCAGTGCGCGAAGATCTGCTCCGCGCGCGCCTTGAGATCGCGTTGCGTGTCCGCATCGATGGGCCGGTTCCTCAAGGGCACGCACCAGTTCGGGGTGCGCTGGAACAAGGTGAGGTGTCCGACCTCGGGTGCAATGGTCTGAATGACCTGCACGGCCGTGGCGCCGGTGCCGATCACGCCGACCCGCTTGCCGCGCAGATCGAGCCCTTCGCGCGGCCAGCGCGCGGTGTGGACCGCGACGCCTTTGAAGGTGTCCATACCGGGGATTTCCGGGTATTGGTGCGCCGACATGAACCCGGTCGCGGCCATCACGTTGCGCGCGCGCACGTGGAGACCGGAATCCGTGACGATGTTCCACAGTTTGTCGGCCTCGTCGAAGATGACCGATTCCACGCG
>JANOVQ010000105.1:0-10260 GCA_031417495.1 Pseudomonadota bacterium
GCTGCATCGCCTGCGTGGTCTTGGCCTCCACGCGGGGCTCTTTGAACGTGGCGATGGCGTTGGCGGCACGTGGTACTGGAATCGTTACCCAGGGGCGCGTTGTGATACAGAAAGCGTGACTTATTCCTACTCATTCTCGGAGGCGCTGGAACAGGAGTGGGTATGGACAGAGCGCTACGCGACGCAACCCGAAATCCTCGCCTATGCCAATCACGTGGCAGACCGCTTCGACCTCCGTCGCGATATGCAGTTCAAGACGGCGGTCACGGCCGCAACCTTCAACAGTGAGACCCATCTTTGGACCCTCAGCACTGATCGCGGGACACAGATCAATGCGCGATTCTGTATCTCAGCTGTGGGTTGTCTATCTGCCGCCGCGCTACCTGACTACCCCGGACTCGACAGTTTTGCTGGCGAATGGCATCACACCGGACACTGGCCGCAGACGCGGGTGGATTTCCGGGGCAAGCGGGTCGGGATCATCGGGACGGGATCCTCAGGAGTGCAGTCCACGATAGCAATTGCTGCTGAGGCCGAGCACCTGTTCGTTTTTCAGCGCACGCCAAACTTCAGCGTCCCCGCCTGGAATGGCCCGCTTGCACCACAGGATTTGCGCGCCGTGAAGGCGAACTATCGACAATGGCGCGAAGCGGCGCGTTACGCCCAAATCGGCATTCCGTTCGCAAGCAACGATAAATCGGCGAAGGCCGTGCCGCCGGACGAGCGTGAACGCGACTATGAGGCGGCGTGGGCTGACGGTGGCTTCAATTTTGTCATGACCTATCCAGATTTATTGACCGATCTTGAGTCGAACCGGACGGCCGCCGATTTTGTCGCCCGCAAGATTCGCGAAAAGGTGAAAGATCCCGCCGTCGCGGCGCTGCTGATCCCGACCGATCACCCGCTCGGCACCAAACGAATGTGTGTGGATACCGGGTATTACGAAACTTTTAACCAGGACAACGTGACACTGGTCGATTTACGGGATTCGCCAATCGAAACCCTCACGACTGGTGGGCTGCGTACCACCCACGCGACATACGATTTGGACATGCTGGTGTTCGCCACCGGCTTTGATGCCATTACCGGTCCACTGATGAAAATCGATATCCGCGGTAAGGATGGCGTACGCCTGCAAGACAAATGGCAGGCAGGACCGAGCACGTATCTCGGCCTGATGACGTTTGGCTTCCCGAATTTCTTCACGATCACGGGTCCCGGCAGTCCGTGCGTGTTGAGCAATATGCTGGTCTCTATCGAGCAGCACGTTGACTGGATCGCGGCCTGTCTTGAGCATCTGCGTCGCGCGGATTTCACGTCAATCGAGCCGACGCTGCAAGCTGAGAAAGAATGGGTCAAAAACGTTCATGACATTGGACACACGACGCTCTACCCGTTAACCAATTCGTGGTATACCGGGACTAATATCGAAGGTAAGGCCAGGATGTTCACGCCGTACGCTGGTGGTGTCGGGACCTACCGAAGAGTCTGCGAGGCGGTCGTTGCGAATGGCTATGAGGGGTTTGAGTTCACTCGCGTAGACACTTCGATCGCCCGCGAACTCAGGCCGGCCGCGCAGCGCAGATGAGTGCGCGCGAACAATGGAAATTCTGAATCATTGAGCCAGTAGAACGCAGTGAAAACCAGGAGCAGAAGTGATGAACAAGTCAGGGCTAGCCAATAACACGGGCCCCAGTGTGGGTGAGTTTAAATTTGACGCTGCCACCGTCCAGTGGCACAAGTTTTTCACGCCAGGCACGTGGTATCGGATATTGAGTGTGGATGTCGAGGCCCGGCAGGCCGACATGCTGGTTAAGTTTGAGCCTGAAAGTCAGTGCATGTACCACCGTCACGCGGCGTGCACCTCCACCCTGGTGCTCGAGGGTGAGCTTCGCGTGCGCGAGCAGCTCGCGGGCACGGAGATCATCAAGGTCAAGCCTGCGGGCAGCTACTCGGTCGGTGGCGAGGGTGAAATTCATATCGAAGGCAGCGGCGGCGAACAGGCGATCATCTTCTTCGGCATGCGCAGCGAGACGGATGTCATCTACGAACTTTTAAACGAAGATTTGAGTTTGCGCCGCGCGGTGACGGTGGCTGACTTCGCGCGTGACTGGCGCGAGCACTGGCCGAACGACCACGCCTAAGTCAAATTGCGCAACCTTCAGTAGTACACTGCAGCCATGCTAATCAGATGAGGACGGCCAATGTCGATGGAAATCCGTGAACAGTGGTTGGCCAGCGTTAGTGAAGAAATCTTAGAGCCCACGCGGCGCATCGTCGATCCTCATCATCACTTCTTCGTGCCAGGTGGTCAGTTTCCCGCCTATGACCTGGGTCATTTGAGCGCGGACGCCGCCACCCATCGGATCGAACAGACCGTCTACCTGCAGTGCTGGGAGGGGTATCGTCAGGACGGCCCTGAGGAGCTTCGGCCGGTCGGCGAGACCGCATGGGTTGATGCGATTGCGGCACGCGCGCGGCAGACGCCGCAGGCCGTGCAGATCGGCGGCATGCTGGGCACCACCGAACTGCGTCTGGGCGCCAAAGTGCGGCCCGTGCTCGAGGCTCACTGCGCGGAGAGTAAGCTATTTCGCGGCGTGCGGCAGGCCGCCGCCTGGGATAGTGATGCGGGAATTATGTCCATGCCCGGTGTCACCGATGGCAATCTGTATGACGACGCAGCGTTTCGTGCCGGCTTTGCCGTGTTGGACGAAATGAATCTAGTGTTCGATGCCTATCATTATCACCACCAAACGCCAGCGTTGACCCGGCTCGCGCAAACGTTTCCGAAGGCGCAAATCGTGCTCGACCATCTCGGTACGCCGTTAGGGGTCGGGCCGTATGCCGGACGTCGCGATGAGATCTACGGCGAATGGGCGCGCGATCTCGCCGCGCTGGCGCGCTGCCCAAATGTTTCGATCAAACTCGGTGGGATGTGCATGCCGTGGAACGGTTTCGATTTCGAGACCCAGGCGAAGCCGCCGACCTCGGATACGATCGTCGCCGCACAGGGGCGTTACTACCGTTATGCCATTGAACAATTCGGCCCGTCGCGCTGCATGTTCGAGAGCAATTTTCCGGTCGATAAATGCGTGCTGTCCTATGCGGTGCTGTGGAACGCCTTCAAAAAGCTGGCCGCCGACTTTAGCGAAGCAGACAAGGATCAGCTGTTCCGCGGGACTGCAACTCGAGTTTATAAGCTCTAGCACGTCTTAACCGGCGCTCGCGGTATGCATCATTCGCTCGATATCACGGCATTGCTCGATCCGGAAATCGCGCAGGCATTGCGCGCATTGCCGCTGAATTTTGCGACGTTATCGCATAGCACCTTGCCGGAGGTTCGCGCGGCGCGCGCCGCCGTGGCGCCGCCGACATTGTCTGATCTCGTGACACGGGTCGATCACGTGGTGCCGGATCGGCCACCCCTGCGAGTGCGGGTACACCGGGCAAAGGCTGCGACCGGCAACTTGCCCTGCCTCTATTGGATGCATGGCGGTGGTTTGATCCTCGGCAGCAACGTCGATGACGATTTGCGTTTTGATCGCTGGTGTACGCAGCTGAACTGTGTCGGTGTGTCGGTGGATTATGCCCTGGCGCCGGAGTCACCTTATCCGGCTCCGCTTGAGGACTGTTACGCCGGCCTACACTGGGTGCATCAACAGGCAGAGGTACTCGGTATCGACTCCGCGCGAATCGGCATTGGTGGCGCGAGTGCAGGCGCCGGTTTGGCGGCCGCGCTCGCGTTACTCGCACGAGATCGCGCAGAATTTCCGATTGCGTTTCAAGCCTTGATCTATCCGATGTTGGATGATCGACAACACACGGTCTCGAGCCAGTGGCGGGATCCGGTCTGGCCCCCACCGGCGAACCGCTTTGGGTGGGACTGCTATCTCGGCGAGCTGAGCGGTGACGCAGTACCGCAGTACGCGGCTGCCGCACGCGCGACCAACCTGGAAAGGTTGCCGAGTGCGTTCATCTGCGTCGGTGCACTGGATGGTTTTGCCGACGAAGATATCGCTTACGCCACGCGGCTTCGCCACGCGGGCGTCCCGACGGAATTACACGTGTATGCTTGCGCGCCCCACGGCTTTGATGCGTTGACCCCGAACACCGCGGTGGCGCGTCGCGCGCGCAGCGATCTCAAGGCTTGGTTGGGGATCCAACTGGGCTAGAAAGCACGTTTATCTCTCAGGATTTTCCGCGCACGAGGATTAAAGATTTACCACGGAGGACACAGAGAACACGGAGAATATTGCGAGCTATGTCCGTGTCTTTGTCCGAGCCGTCTGCGGGCGCTTAAGGTTGCACTACTTATTTCAGGAGTCCCTCATGTTCGATGATCAGGTCAATGCCTCTCCAGCGGCGGCAACCATCGCACGTTACGACGCCATCATTATCGGCGCCGGCATTAACGGCATGTTTCAGCTCATTCGCTTGCGTGAACTCGGACTCTCGGTGCGGGTGTTCGAGGCGGCCAGCGATGTCGGTGGCACCTGGTATTGGAACCGCTATCCAGGCTGTCGTTTCGATTCGGAGTCCTACACCTACATTTTTTCTTTTTCGCAGGAGCTGCTCGACGAATGGGATTGGCGGGAGCATTTCTCTGCTCAGCCCGACACCTTGCGCTACTGCAATTTCATGGCGGACAAGTTCGATCTGCGTAAGGACATCCAGTTCAACAGCCGCGTGGCCTCGGCCGTGTTTGATGAAGCCAGCAACGAATGGGAGATCACCCTGGTCGATGGCAGCAAGGCCCGCGCCCGTTATTTCGTGACCGCGCTGGGACCGCTTTCGGCGCCGGTGATGCCGAGTTTCCCCGGCATGGAGAGCTTTCAGGGCGAGTCCCACCACACAGGGCTCTGGCCCCATACTCCGGTCGATTTTGTGGGCAAGCGTGTCGCGGTGATTGGCACCGGCGCGTCCGGCGTGCAGCTCATTCAGACGGTGGCGAAAGAGGCTCAGCACCTTACCGTATTCCAACGTCGACCTAACTGGTGTTCCCCGCTCAATAACGGGCCAATTTATGCCGCGGAGATGCGCCAGATCAGGACTCAGTATGCGGAGATTTTTGCCAAATGCCGCCAGTCCGAAGGCGGCTTCATGCACGTGGTGGATCCGCGCAAAGCGGCTGACGTGAGCCCCGAAGAACGTGAGGCGCTTTTCGAAAAGCTCTACAACTCTTCGGGCTTCGCGATCTGGTTGGCCAATTTCTATGACACCTTCACTGATCAGGCGGCCAACGACATCATCACCGAATTCATTGCGCGCAAGATCCGCGCGCGAATCAACGATCCCGCCGTTGCCGACAAACTCATTCCTACCGATCACGGCTTCGGCACCCGCAGAGTGCCGATGGAAAGCGGTTACTACGAGGTTTACAACCAGGCCAACGTCGATTTAGTCTCGATTCTCGACACGCCCATCGAGTGCATCACACCGACCGGTCTGCGAGTCGGCGGCCGTGACTACGAATTCGACATCATCGTGTATGCCACCGGCTTCGATGCCATGCTCGGTTCCTACAATCGCATGGAAATTCGCGGCTGCGGCGGCCAGACCTTGCAGGAGAAGTGGGCCGAGGGTCCGCGCACCTTCCTCGGCGTGCAGATGGCCGGGTTCCCGAACATGATGATGGTGATCGGCCCGCACACCGGCGCCTCGTTTTGTAACATGCCGCGTTGTGGTGAAGAGAACGTGGATTTTGTCGCGGACCTTATCCGCTTCACGCAAGAAAAGGGCTACACCCGAGTGCAACCGGCACCAGCGTCTGAAACCGCGTGGACCGAGCACGTGCATCAGGTGGCGGAGAAATTGCTGATCAACAAAACGGATTCTTGGTTCACCGGCATCAATCGCAATCTCGCGGGTCGGCAGCAACGCAAAGTGCTGCTCTATGCGGGTGGCGCGACACGTTATCGCCGCCGCTGCGACGACGAGGTTGCGAGTGGCTATGCCGGTTTTGAGTTCGCTTAACCGCGGCCCTTCACGGTGTAAGCCGCTGCATCCGGCGCCTGCGTATCCTTGCGGTACTGGCCCATGGCGCGTGGATATTGCGTGACCACTCTGCCCGAGGTTGGGTGACGAAAATAGTTGTTGCAGGGCTCGGACCACACAGCAATGCTGTTCGCATCCGCCTGGATGTCCGCGTTATAGGCGTTCATCACTTCCGGCCGTACTTCCATCCACGCCAACTGTTCTTCTGCAAGGCGTGAAATCTGGCGTGTGATGTACGCGGTCTGGCACTCGATCATGAACAGAATCGAGCCCTTGTTGGTATTCGGACCGTAGATCTGGAATAGATTGGGGAAGCCTGCAGTGCTGATGCCGAGATAAGCCTGTGCGCCATCAGACCAGGCGCTCGCGAGCGCGCGACCGTCGCGGCCAATCACCTGCACGCTGGACAAATAGCGTGTGACATCGAACCCTGTGGCCAAAACCAAGGTATCTAGCGCGTGCTCGACGCCGTCGGCGGTCACCACGCCAGACGGCGTCACGCGCGCGATGCTGTCGGTCACCACCGTGACATTCGGGCGATTGAAAGTTTGATAATACTGGCTCGAGAGCAGCACTCGTTTGCAACCGAAGGCGTAGTTAGGGGTGAGCTTGCGGCGCACTTCCGGATTTTGCACCAGCGCGATATTGGCAAGACCTGCGGCCACCGTTTCCTGATAGCGCAGTGGATCGTTGAGCAGGCCGAAGCCATCGAACTCTCTCCAGAACCGGCTGCGATTGTGCTCGACCGCATCGGGTGCCGTCATGAAATAGGCGAGCTTCTCGCGAGTGTAGGGGCGATCATTTTTCGGCAACACCCAGTTCGGGGTTCGTTGAAACATCACCACCTGGTCCGAGAGGCGCGCGATTTCCGGCACGCATTGCACGGCGCTGGCCGCGCTGCCGATCACGCCTACCCGTTCGCCGACGAGATCATGCGCATGGTTCCAGCGCGCGGTGTGGAAGCGGGCGCCCGCAAAGTGCGCTAAGCCGGGAATTGTCGGCCAGGTCGGCTCGTTGAACATGCCCTGGGCTGCGATGAGCACATCGGCTTCTTCAAGCTCGCCAGTGTCGGTGACCACCTGCCAACGCGCGCTGCCTTCGTCCCAGGTCGCCGCGGTCACCGTGGTGTTGAGACGGATATGGGGCATCACCTCGTATTTATGTGCGCAACTCGTCATGTAATCCAGGATCTCGGGCGCTGCGGCGTACGGGCAGGACCAATCCCGTTTGATCTCGAAGCTGAATGAATACAAATGTGAGGGCACATCACACGCCGCGCCGGGGTAGCGGTTGTACCACCATGTGCCGCCAACTCCCGGTGCTTTTTCCAGGAGGATGAAATTATCGTAACCGGCGGCGAGCAGCTTGATCCCCAGGCAGATGCCGCCCGGGCCTGCGCCAATAATGACAATGCGCGGACCGCGTGGGCGAGGCACGGCGCTAGCGCGCTGGCGAGTTTTCATAGTTGGAGTTTGCATGCGATGAACATACTATCAAAGTGTGAATGGGCTCCCGGTGCAAAGTGCTGAAGATTGGCGCGGGGACCGGCAGTGGCACGCGTAACCTTAAGTCCCGACAGAGAAGGATCGTATGGAACTCACCGACCAAGTGGCAGTGATCACGGGCGGCGGCAGCGGCATTGGCGCCGCGACTGCGGCCTTGATGGCAGCGGCAGGCGCAGCCGTGGTGATCCTCGATCGTGACGAGGTGGCTGCCGCCGAACAGGTAACTCAGCTGAAAGCGCAGGGTGCACGTGCGTTCGCGTTGCCGGTGGATGTGGCGCAGCGCGCAGAGATCGAGTGCGCGCTTGAAGAAGTGGTGTCTACGTATGGCCGCCTCGACATCATGGTCAACAATGCGGGCATCACGCGGCCGTCGCGCACGTTGGACGTCAGCGAAGCGCTGTGGAACGATGTGATCGGGATCAACCTCAGCGGAGTGTTCTGGGGTTGCCAAGCCGCGTTCCGTTATATGAAGGATGCGGGCTATGGTCGAATTTTGACAACTTCTTCCACCTCGTCCCTCGGTTCCTTCGCGAATGCGTCTTACGCCTCCACCAAGGCTGGCGTAGTGGCCATGACGCGCTCGCTTGCGATGGAATTCGGCAAGTATGGGGTGACCGTCAATGCGGTGGGGCCTGGCATGATCGTGACCCCGATGACAGAGACTGTGGCGCCCGAAATTAAGCAACGCTGGCTGCACAAGACGCCGGTTGGACGGCTCGGTGAACCGCTTGATGTGGCGCGCGTGTTCCTGTTCCTTGCCCTGCCAGCCTCCAGCTACCTCACAGGCCAGATGATTTTCGTGGACGGTGGGTTCACGTTGCCGACGATGAAAGGTTAAGCATGAGTTCGAATTCCGACCTGAATCAAGATCCGATCAATATTCGCATTCCGGAAGATCTCAAATTTTCCGACTTACAACTTGCGCGCGATCCGCATACCGGCGATATCTCGTTCGACTGGACGCCTATTGAGCGCATCTGCGAGGCCAGCGGAATCGATATGGCGGTGTTCGATGATGAGACTGAGGACTCGGTCTCGGAGTTAATCATCGAGTGGTATCAGGCGCATCTTGCCAGCGGCGGCGCGCCCGATCCGGTGCAGGAGGAATTGATTGCGGAAGCAGAGGAGGAGGAATCGCGCGAGCGTTGATGCCGACTCTTCCCGGTTGACCAGGCGTTAGCGCTACGCGCCGCTCGGCGGTTAACGTCCTGCGCGCTCATCCGCTCTTTAAATTTCAGTTACGCATTCTTAATCGTCAGCCCCCCATCCACCGGAATTGCCGCGCCAGTCAAATAAGACGCTGCGGGCAAGACCAGGCTCAACGTCATCTGCGCAATTTCTTCAGGCTCCGCATAACGCTTGAGCGCTACCCGTCGCCGCGCGAACAGCTGCTTGTGCTCGTCATTGATATTCGAGGTCATGCCGGTATTCACCGCCCCCGGGCAGATGCAATTCACGGTAATCCCGCGCCCAGCAAGTTCCACCGCCAATGAGCGCGTGAGACCGATTACGCCCGTCTTACTCGCGGTGTAGGCACTAATCCCTTTCGTCGCGCCGAGTCCTTCCGTTGACGCGATGTTCACCACTCGGCCCGCACCACTTTGCGTGAGATGCGGCAGGCACTCGCGCACCAACTGGACCTGGGCAGTAAGATTGATGGCAAACGTGCGTGCCCAATGGGCTTCGAAGTCGATTTCTTCCACAGGGGATTCGAATACTGCGCCTGCGTTGTTGACCAGAATATCGAGACCCCGCCATCGCGCGACAATTTCCTTGACTACGGACTTGCGTTGCTCGGCGTTTGAAACATCCAACATCCAGCCGTGGGCACTGCCGCCGGCGGCCAGGATTTCCGCGACGACTGCCTGCACTTTCGCCGCGTCAAGATCGGTCACTGCGACATGCGCGCCTTCATCAGCGAACAAATGCGCCGTGGCGCGCCCCATCCCGCTGGCTGCGCCGGTGACCAGCGCCACTTTGTCTTTGATACTGCGGCTGAGTTTGGAGAGACGAGGCATGGCCGATTCCTTATCGTTTGGTGGGGATGACGGTTGGATTCTAACTCGCGTCACGTGCGGAAAGCGCGCCGTCGGAACCACCCAGACCTCGCAGCGTAACTGCCAGTGCCGCCGTGGTTTGCTTCTCCGTCCCGAATCATTATCCTGCTGAGACCTTACCCGAGCGGAGTCACTGTGGAGATGAGAAGACTATTTTACGGAATCGTCCTGAGCGTGCTGGTTGCTGGTGCAGCGGCGGCGGACAAGCTGGATGGCAAGGCCATTTACGGCCAATACTGCGCGGCCTGCCATGACAGCGGCGCGGCCCGTGCACCGACCCCGGAGACGCTTGCGAAGATGGCGCCGGCCAGCGTGGTGCGTGCGCTGGAAACGGGCGTGATGCGGGTAGTAGGCACCTTCAGTCTCAACGGGCCGCAGCGGGTCGCGGTTGCAGAGTACGTGACGGGTAAAAAGTATGCGGCGGGTTGGACCGCGCAGACGACTAATCAATGTAAACCGAGCAAGTGGCCGAGCGTTGCCGATCCCTTCGCACAGCCGCAGTGGAACAGCTGGGGTGCGAATCCACAGAACACGCGTTTTCAGCCGGCCGCCAGGGCTGGTCTGGCGCGGGATCAAGTCAAAAATCTCGAATTACAGTGGGTGTTCGCGTTCCCGGGCGAGACCTTGGCCGAGGCGCATGCCTCAGTACTCGATGGGCGCTTGTTCGTTGGCAGCCGAAGCGGCACGGTCTACGCGCTCGATGC
>JANOVQ010000106.1:0-3376 GCA_031417495.1 Pseudomonadota bacterium
CACCCGCAACGACGAAGCGTGGCAACAGTGGCGGGATTCGTTGCTCGAAGAGTTGCGGACCAAGACGTATCGGGCCAGCCCGGTGCGGCGCGTGCGCATCCCCAAAGGCGACGGGAAAACCCGGCCATTGGGCATCCCCACGGTCAAAGAACGGGTCGTCCAGACGGCGGTGGCGTTGCTGCTGCTGCCGGTCTGGGAAGCAGACAGTCATCCCCAGAGCTACGCCTATCGTCCGAAGCGCAACGCGCAGCAGGCGATGGACGCGATCAGCAAAGCACTGTGGAGCGGACGCACCGAAGTGATTGATGCCGACTTGAGCGGCTACTTCGACAGCATCCCGCACCGCGAGTTGTTGCGGCTGGTGGCCAAGCGCGTGAGCGACGGACGCATCCTTGCCCTCATCAAGGCATGGTGGCGCGCCCCGATCGTGGAACGCGACCCGGACACGGGACGCCCCACGATGACGGGCAACCGACGCGGCACCCCGCAAGGCGGCGTCATCTCACCGTTGCTGGCCAACCTGTATTTGAACCGGTTGGACAGGCAGGTGAACGACGTGTGCGAGAAACGCCCCGTGCTGGTGCGCTACGCGGACGACTTCGTCATTCTGACCCGACCGGGGCAGGGGACGGAGTTGCTGGCGCGGCTCAAAGGATGGCTGGAACGAAACGGCCTGACGCTCAACGAAACGAAAACCCGGCTGCTGGACGTGAGGCAGGAAGGGTTCAAGTTCCTTGGGTATGGCGTGAGTTGGCGGCGAGGGAAGAGCGGGCGGAACTATCCGCACGTTGAACCCCACCCCAAGAGTCAGAGGAAGCTGCGGGACAAACTGCGGGAGAAACTCAACCACTGGACGCAATGGCGTGCGGCGGAAGAAGTCATCCCGGAGTTGAACCGGTTGCTCAAAGGCTGGGGCGGGTATTTCCACTACGGCAACAGCACGCGAGTCTTTGACCGGCTGAACCAGTATGCGGCGATGCGAGTGCAACGCTGGCTGTGGAGGAAGGGCGGAGGCACGAAAGCCCTATGGAGTAATCCACGGGAAGTTCTCCAAGAACGCCACGGCCTGTATCGGCTGCCGACGACGGCGGCCTGGAAACGGGCGGCAGCGTAGCCCTACTTGGCGGATTCGACCCTGGTTTCGACTATTTTCGGGGGTGAGTGGCGCGGATTTGCCAATGAAAGGCCACTGGCGTTCTGCAAAATGGCTTGTAGTGAAGACCTACCCTCTTTTCACCCGCCGCGCGGCGTGTAGTCTCTCCGGTCATTATGTTTCTGCGTTCGCAAGTCCGCAAAAAAAATGGCAAGGATCACACCTATTGGTCGGTGGTCGAAAACAAACGTCTCCACGACGGGCGCGTCGCGCAACGGCAGGTGCTCTACCTCGGCGAGGTCAATGATTCCCAGCGCGCGGCCTGGCGCAAATCGCTTGACGCTCACGCCACCGACTCCGACACGACTGCTCAGATTGCGCTCTTTCCGCATGACCGCCCCGCGCCCACCGCTGACGCGCGGGTGGTGCAGATCCGGCTGGATCAGCTCTCCCTCCAGCGTCCCCGGCAATGGGGCGGGTGCTGGCTCGCCTTGGAACTCTATCGCCAGCTCGGTCTGGATACATTCTTCGCCGAACATCTGCCCGCCTCGCGCAAGGGCACGCGCTGGGATCGCATCCTCCGGGTGCTCGTCACGCAACGGTTGCTCGCGCCCGGGTCGGAGTGGCAGCTGCATCGCGATTGGTTCGAGCGCACCGCGCTGGCCGACCTGCTCGGCGAGGATTTCGGCCTGGCCGAAATCCACAAGCTTTACGCCACGCTGGATCAAGTGTTGCCGCTCAAGGAAAAACTCTTCGATCACTTGCGCGACCAATGGCGTGATCTCTTCGGTGCGAAGTACGAAGTGCTGCTCTACGACCTGACCAGCACCTACTTCGAGACCGACACGCCGGACGATCCCGCCGATCCGCGCCGTCACGGTTACTCACGCGATCACCGGCCGGATTGTCCACAAGTGGTCATCGCGCTGGTGGTCACGCCCGAAGGGTTTCCCCTGGCCTACGAAGTCCTGCCCGGCAACACCGCCGACAACACCACGCTCAAAGGCTTTCTCGAAAAGATCGCAGCACGCTACGGCAAGGCCCAACGCGTGTGGCTGATGGATCGCGGCATCCCCACCGAAGCCGTGCTCGAGCAGATGCGCGCCAGCGATCCGCCCGTGAGTTACCTCGTCGGCACGCGCAGGGGGAGATTGAGCGCGCTGGAAAAAGACCTGTTGGAACGCCCCTGGGAAACCGTGCGCGAGGGCGTGCAGGTCAAACTCCTCCCGCAAGACGGCGAGGTCTATGTGCTGGCCCGGAGCGCCGGACGCGGGGACAAGGAACGCGCCATCCGCCACAAGAAACTGCGCCGCCTGCTCGCGCGCCTGCACGAACTGAGACAGCAACTGCCCGACCGGGACAAACTGCTCATGGCGCTGGGCGCGGCGAAGAAAGAGGCGGGGAGATTTTATGCGTTGTTGAAGATCACCGTGCCCGCCGCCGATCAAACGGTGAGTGCGGCAACGTTTTCCGTCAAGTTCGACCGCGCGCGCCTGCGGGTGGTGCGCCGGCGCGAAGGGAGTTATCTGCTGCGCAGCAACCTCACCGGCAAGACGCCGGGAGAACTGTGGAGTTACTACATGCAGTTGGTGCAAGTGGAAGAAGCGTTCAAGAACCTGAAAGGCGATTTGGCGTTACGCCCCGTGTATCACCAGAAGATGGACCGCGTCCAAGCGCACATCTTGGTGGCGTTCATCAGCTACACACTGCAGGTATGTTTGCGACAGCGATTGCGGGCGGTGGCCGGCGGACTGACGCCGCGCGCGGTGCTGGAAAAGTTTTGCGCCGTGCAAATGGTGGACGTGCATCTGCCGACGACCGACGGACGCACCGTGATCCTCACGCGCCACACGCAACCGGAGAAGGAACTGCAAATCCTGTTGGATCAACTCAAGCTGACCCTGCCCGCGCAACCGCCACCCAAGATCACCGCCGACAAAGTGACTGCCGCCGCCTTGGCCGTGTAGTGGAGACTTCGGGGTCGTTACCCTCGAAAACCCCAGCAAATCCCACGCTCCACTCCTCCAATCCGCCAAGTAGGGTTAGCGGGGATTCATCTGCTCGTCTGGCTATAGGCACGCCGCGCGTAGGGGCATCTGCTGTTTTCGTTCAGCGCCGTCGCGGCGGCGGCAGCGGCGCGGCCTCGAATTCGCCCGGTGCCGGCGGTAGATCGGGTTCCTCAGATTGAGCGTGGGCGACCAACGCGCTGAAAAAGATCGCAGCCATGCCACACTGGAGGGCGACGAGTACCTGCTGAATGGCTGCAAAACCTGGATTTCCAAC
>JANOVQ010000107.1:0-2010 GCA_031417495.1 Pseudomonadota bacterium
GTTACGTATTCACCTGCCACAACTTCGTACGGTCGTGGCGCGCGAACTAAGGCTGAAGAAAATTCCGATGCTCTACCTGGAAGAGGACCGTACGATGGCGCGCGGCGCGCGCATCGCCGAGTTGCTCAACCCACCTAAAAACCGCGCTCCCTAACGGCAAATGGGTGCTTCGCCGTCAGCGAGCCGTGCCAGCAAACTGCGTGCGGTGAACGGCATCCTGCTGCTCGACAAACCCCTCGGTATTAGTTCGAACCAAGCATTGCAGATTGTGCGGCGCGCCTTCGCGGCGGCGAAAGGCGGCCATACCGGGAATCTCGATGTCGCGGCCAGTGGCCTGTTGCCGCTGTGCTTCGGCGAAGCGACCAAGGTCTGCGGTTTCCTGCTTGCGTCTGACAAACGCTACCACGCCGTGGTCAAACTGGGACAAACCTCGACTACCGGCGATAGCGAGGGAGAAATCACGGCGACCGGTGGGTGTCTCCCCCAGGAGCTCGCGACAATCGAACAAGCGCTCAACTTGCTGCGCGGTCCGATCCAGCAAATTCCTCCGATGTATTCCGCGCTGAAACACGCGGGCCGACCGCTCTACAAGTTGGCGCGTCAGGGAATTGAAATCGAGCGCAAAGCCCGGCCAGTGCAGATTTATCAACTCGATTTGGTGGAGCACAACAAGGACACGTTGGCGCTCGATATTCGCTGTTCCAAAGGGACGTATATCCGTTCGTTGGCGATTAGCCTCGGTGAGATTTTGGGGTGCGGTGCACACTTGGCGGCGCTGCGTCGCCTACAGGCTGGCCCCTTTGAAATCACGCAAGCGCACTCGCTGGAGATTTTTCAGGCCGCGCGCTACACGCCGGCTGAATATACTGAGCTCCTGATTCCGATGGATGTGGCGTTGGCCAATCTCCCGCAGATTACGCTGACGGCTGGTGCCGCGCAGCGCTTCCGCCAGGGACAGGCGGTAGAGTGTCCAGACTTCCCAGGCCCGACCTGTGAAGTGCCGTCACGGATCTACCATGAAGCGGGCCCATTCCTTGGGATGGGCAGTGTCGACGCGACGGGACGATTGCATCCAAAACGTCTGGTGAAGCAATCGGAATCGACTGAAGCTTAAGTAAAGTTGAGGTTTTTACTTGTAATAAAGGTTGTGACATGGGGGTCGCGCGGTTAAAATGCGCGCCGCAATAGCAGAGTGCGCGTTTAAGCCTAGGAGCGAGTTAATGACGTTGAAGACTGAACAAAAACAGGAAATCGTGCAGGGTTACCAACGTGGTACCAGTGACACTGGCTCCCCGGAAGTACAAGTCGCGCTACTGTCGGCCCGCATTGAAGATCTGTCCGGGCATTTCAAATCCCATGCCCATGACAACCACTCGCGACAAGGCTTGCTGCGCATGGTTAATCGCCGCCGCAAACTGCTCGATTATCTGAAGACCAATCACACCGAACGGTATCGTGAATTGATCTCTCGCCTAGGTCTGCGCAAGTAAAAATTTTCTCCGACGGTCTCCCCGCCTACCCTGCTCACGGCTAGGCGCGCTCCCCACCACTTCATTCGCAAGCGACGGTTAAACTCATGACTTCCCATATCGTTTCATTTCAGTACGGCGACCATCAGGTTCAACTCGAAACAGGACGGATCGCAAGACAGGCGACCGCCGCCGTGCTTGTTAGCATGGGTCAGACGGTCGTCCTGTGCACCGTGGTCGGCGCGAAGACCGCGTCGCCCGGGCGCGATTTCTTCCCGCTCACGGTGGACTACCAGGAACGAACCTACGCCGCTGGCAAGATACCCGGTGGTTTTTTCAAACGGGAAGGACGGCCGACCGAGAAAGAAACGCTAACCTGCCGGCTGATTGATCGACCCATTCGCCCCCTATTTCCAGAGGGCTTCACTAATGAAGTCCAAATAATCTGTACGGTAGTTTCACTCGACCCGCAGGTCGATCCAGGCATCCCGGACAAGGAGAGCGCCGCTGATGCGCCGATCAAGGCCGGAATGTCTGGATC
>JANOVQ010000108.1:0-5756 GCA_031417495.1 Pseudomonadota bacterium
GATGCCGTAGCCGTTATCGCCGGTGAAACCTTCGGCCCACCAGCCATCGAGAATCGACAGGTGTACTGCGCCGTTGATCGCGGCCTTCATGCCCGAGGTGCCACTCGCTTCCAACGGATATTCCGGGGTGTTGAGCCAGATATCGACCCCCGTCACGAGCTTGCGCGCGAGCGAGATATCGTAGTTCTCGATGAGGAACAAGCGCCCCTGAAATTCCGGCCGCAGCGAATATTCGTGCAAGGTGCGGATGAGTTCCTGCCCACCACCGTCGCGCGCGTGGGCTTTACCGGCATAGAGCAGGATCACAGGCTTTTCGTCATCGGCCAACAGCTCGGCGAGGCGCGCCGGATCGGACAACAACAACGTGGCGCGCTTGTAGGTGGCAAATCGCCGCGCGAAACCGACCAGCATCACGTCATTTTCTGAGGATAGGCGTCGCAGCTGCTGGCGAATGGCGGCGTCGGACATCCCATTGCGCCGGTACTGGCGAGTTAGCCGCTCGCGCAGATAGCTCAGCAGATCGAGCTTCAGCAATTGCCGAATGCTCCAGAACGTGTGGTCGGGAAGCTCCTCGATCTGTTCCCAGTACGCCGCATTGCATAATTCATTGCGCCATTGCCGGCCGAGGCGCAGATCGAAGAGGTCGGACCATGAGGTCGCAAGGTAAGTCGGCACGTGCACACCATTCGTCACGTGATCGATGGGATTCTCGGCTGGCGCGATCTCCGGCCAGATGAAGCTCTCATTGGCGGAAGCCACGGTTTCGTGCACCGCGCTCACACCGTTACGATAGCGTGAACCGCGCAGGGCCAGTGCAGTCTGGTTAAAACCAAGCGCGTTCAAGGGGCTCTCGCCGAGCGCAAACAGGCCTTGCTCACCGACCCCGAGGTCTTCGATGATTTTTGGAAAGTAACGCCGCATCAGATCGTGCGGAAACACATCGTGCCCGGCGGCCACGGGCGTGTGGGTGGTGAATACGGTCGCGGCCGCCACCACTTCCATGGCGCTGTGAAAATCGAGGCCCCCGCGCATGGTTTCGCGCAGACGTTCGAGCACCATGAAGGCCGCATGGCCTTCGTTGATATGCCACACCGTGGGTTGCAGCCCGAGGGCTCTAAGTGCCCGCACACCACCCATGCCAAGCACAATCTCTTGCGCGAGACGGGTTTCGAGACCACCGCCGTAAAGCTCGCGGGTGATTTGGCGATCCTCATCCGCATTTTGCGCAAGATCGGTATCGAGCAAGACGATTTGAATATCACCCAGGCGGCCGAGCCACGCGCGGATCATCACGTCTCGACCAAGTAGATCGACATGCATGCGCAGCGCTTGACCGGCGTCATCGGTCGCTTCCGCGAACGCAAGGTCACCCCCGCGGATCGGCGCATAGCGCAAATGTTGCTGACCTTCACCGTCGATCTCCTGGCGCAGATAGCCCGCGCGGTAGAACAACCCGACTGCCACAAACGGTAGCCGCAGATCGCTCGCCGCTTTGCAGTGATCGCCGGCCAACACGCCGAGCCCGCCCGCATAAAAAGGCAAGCTTTCGTGCAGACCGTACTCGGCACAGAAGTACGCGACTAAATCGCGCTCGGGATCGAGCACTGCGCGTACGCGCGCATCGCGCGGCTGCTGCAAGTAAGTGTGATTCGCGGACAGTGCCGCTTCGTAGTCCTGCATGAAGATGGGATTGCGGGTGGCGGCATCGAGGCGCGCCTGATCAACCCGGCGCAGGAAGATTTTCGGATTGTGACCACAGGCCGACCACAGCTCGCTATCAATATGCGCAAACAGATCCTGGACCCGCCGATCCCAGGTGTAGGAGAGATCGTTGGCGAGATCGTGCAAGCGACTCAAAATCTCAGGAATAGTCGGCATGATTTCGAATTCGAGGCGTGTTTCGGTCATGAAGAAAATTCCCTTGGCGTTGCCTAATTCTAGCTAGAGCCACCCCGTCGTTGCGAGGAGCGTCGACGTTGCTGCAAGCCAGTGACAAAGTGTGCTGGGCGCGATTATCCGACTGGCTTGACGCGAGCGCTCGCAGAGACGGGGACCATTAGGTTAGCGGTCACCGCTGGCGACAAGTGAAGCCGCGAGCAACCGCACCTTCCATGAATCACGTATTATCCGCCGATGTTCAAGGTCCTGTTCGCGGCGAGTGAAGCCGCGCCATTTATCCAGACCGGTGGGCTGGCCGAAGTTGCCGGAAGTTTGCCGCAGGCGCTCGCGGCCGCCGGGTGTGAGGTGCGGTTGGTGCTGCCCGCCTATCGCACAATTCTTGCGCAGAACCTCGGCCTGGAATCCTTACCGGCGATTACGTTGACTGAATATGCGGCGTCCGTTGGACTCAAACGTCTGCGGCTCGCGCCGCGGTTGGAACTTTGGCTGGTCGAAAGCGCGGACTTCTTCGATCGCCCCGGCGGACCCTACGCCGATGCAGCTGGTGTTGAGTGGCCTGATAACGCCGAGCGCTTTGCTTTTTTCAGCCATGCCGTGGCCGCCCTCGCGGGCATGCAGACGAAGGGTTGGCGCGCGCAAGTGGTGCATCTCAATGACTGGCAGACGGCGCTGGTGCCGCTGCTACTGAAACCATTGCCGCAACCGCCCGGCACCGTGTTTACCATTCACAATCTGGCCTTTCGCGGACTCTGCGATTTTGCAACCTTTGCGCGGCTGCATTTACCGCCCGCAACCTGGCACCACGAAAGCCTTGAGTTTCACGGCCAGTGCGCATTAATCAAGGGCGGTCTTGTTTACGCTGATCGCCTGACCACGGTCAGCCCCACCTATGCGCGCGAAATTCAAACCACCGCCTTTGGCTGTGGCCT
Source organism: Pseudomonadota bacterium (assembly GCA_031417495.1). GTDB lineage: Bacteria > Pseudomonadota > Gammaproteobacteria > CAIKBL01. Next base: position 2,829 of record JANOVQ010000108.1, read on the forward strand.
CGAAGGTGTGCTCAGCACTCGCGCGGCAATGCTCTCGGGGATTTTGAATGGCATCGATTACGCGGTATGGGATCCGGCGCGCGATCCCGCACTTGAACAACCGTACAATGCGGCGCGCCTCAGCGCTAAGCGGGTCAATAAACGCGCCTTGCAGGCAAGCTTTGGTCTTCCATTGCGCCAGGATGTGCTTTTAGTGGGTACCGTGACCCGTCTCGCCGAACAGAAGGGCATCGACTTATTATTGGAGGCGATTCCAAGTTTGCTGCCGCATGCCGTTCAATTTCTCTTCCTGGGCAATGGCGATCCGCCGCTCGAAGAAGCGATCAGAACGCTGGCCGCTGCGTATCCCGCGCAGGTCGCCTATCACATCGGCTTCGATGTTGAACTCTCGCACCGCATGTTCGCCGGTCTCGACGCCTTTGTCATGCCGTCCCGCTTTGAACCCTGCGGCCTCTCGCAGCTGTACAGTCAGCGTTATGGCACCATCCCGATCGTCCGGCGCACCGGTGGCTTGGCCGACAGCGTGCAAGATGCGGCTAGCGTGAGCGGCGGCACGGGTTTCGTCTTCGACGAGCCGACGAGTTTTAGTGTGGCCCACGCGATCTGGCGGGCTGCCGAAGCTTTTCAGGATTCCGTCCTGTGGCAAGATCTGCAAACTCGCGGCATGGCGCGCGATTTCTCGTGGACGCACAGCGCGCGCGCGTATCTGGATCTGTATCGCACGATCGCGAATTAAACCCAACCTGCCTCTGGTGAAAACATGATGCTGATGCCATCTCTGATCGAAATCGAAGCTGCCGCTGCGGTGATTCGCGCGGTGATGCCACCGACCCCACAGTACGCGTGGCCGCTACTGGCCGAGCGCGCGGGCTGCGAGGTGTGGGTGAAGCATGAAAATCACACGCCGATCGGCGCCTTCAAGGTGCGCGGGGGACTGTACTATCTCCACCGTTTGCGCGCCGAGCAACGCAAGGTGGCCGGACTGGTGTCGGCGACTCGCGGCAACCATGGACAGAGCCTCGCGCTCGCGTGTCGGGCGCAAGGGATGCCGGTGACGATTGTGGTGCCGCATGGCAACAGCCAGGAAAAGAATGCAGCAATGCGTGCGCTCGGCGCGGCTCTCATTGAACACGGCGAAGATTTCGAAGCAGCCCGGCACCATGCCGGCGTGCTGGCAGCGGAACATAAGCTCGAAAGCGTGTCGCCCTTTCAACGCGATCTCGTGTGCGGGGTCGCGACCTATGCGCTGGAGTTGTTGCGTGCGGTGCCGCGCCTCAAAACAGTGTATGTGCCAATCGGTATGGGTTCCGGCATCTGCGGGATGATTCTGGTGCGCGATGCGCTGGGCCTCGACACCGAAATTGTGGGCGTGGTGGCCGCGACTGCACCGGCCTATGCCCTGTCCTATGCCGCAGGGGAGATCGTCACTACGCCAACCGCCACGACCCTCGCCGATGGCGTCGCCTGCCGAATTCCCGATGCGCAGGCGTTTGCGCTCATCAAGCACGGCGCCTCCCGCATCGTGCAGGTGAGCGAAGCGAATATCGCGGCCGCCATTGGCGCGTACTACACCGATACCCACCAGCTGGCAGAAGGCGCGGGCGCGCTTGCGCTGGCCGCGCTCCTGCAAGAGCGCGAGCGTCAGCGCGGCGCGCGCGTGGCGGTGATTTTGAGTGGCGGCAATATCGATCGCGGCGATTACTTGAAGGCGCTCGCTCAGGGCTAATTTTGGATTAGTGAAGTGGAAATAGCGTCCACCGTGCAGAGCGCCACAGGAAGAGGCGAGTGGTCTACGCTACCACTGCGCAATTCATTCATGAATTGCGCAGTTACCGCCCTCGCTGCGCTTATGCCATCCATGGCTCGCATGCTCGGGAGGCGCGCTTCGACCACTCGCCTCTTCCTGTGGCTTTTGACGTGGTCGGTATTTTCGCGTCGTGCGTGATTGACGATTCACCGCGCGATCTGCAATCTTGTCTCCGCCCACCGATATTCATAGGACTTCGTCGCATGCATCAACACGGCGCGCAGAAACATAAAGAACAGGTACACATCGAAGCGCTGACCGATCCGCGCTGGAGCCAGTTACCACGCTGGTTGATCGGGATCGATGATACCGACAACCTGGAAAGCCGCGGCACCGGTTTCCGGGCCCGTGATCTCGCGCGGCAACTGCAAGGGCGGGGCTGGGCGCGCCTGCATGGCGTGACCCGTCACCAGTTGTTCGTAAGCCCAGAGATCCCGTATACCTCGCATAACAGTTCCGCCTGTCTGGCCATGGACTTTGACCCGGCGGATTACCCGCAGGTCAGGGATTTCTGCCGCGACTATCTCACCCGTGAAAGTGCCAGTGGGTCTGATGCAGGCCTGTGTATCGCTGAACAAGCGAAAGTGCGCGCGACGGTAACTACATTCGGTCAGCGCGCCAAAGTAGAGGTGCTCCAGATTGCGGACAGCCATACGCTCGCCGCAGACGAGACGATCTTCCTTGAGGGCCTGACCGGGACGCGCCAAGGCGTGATCGGCGCGCTCTCGGCGGTTGGCTTACATCGTTCACGTAACGATGGTCGTTTTCTGTGGATGCGCGGCGTTCGAGACTTGCAGCCCGGAACCTATCTCTTGAAAGAATTGAAAGCCAAAACCGATATCGAACGCTTCGAAACTATTGCTGGCGTGGCGGTCCTGTCGGATGATGTCAGTATTACTTTCACCGAATGGGCGCGGCCGGTTTTTCGCGACGGCTACGCTGTATTGCTGCTGGAGCAAGAGAATAATGATGAACGGCCCAACCTCCACTTCCGCGTTGCTGCCAAAGAATTCATTAAGCGCTTCTGAGTCGAGTCCATTCGCGAGCGCTAATCACGAATGGGCGTTCCTGATTGGCATGGGCCTACTCGGGGTGATCGCGCACGTGAGCGTGCATCTGCC
>JANOVQ010000109.1:0-14365 GCA_031417495.1 Pseudomonadota bacterium
CTTCGCGCGGCGCGAGGTTGCCGACCGCATTCATCATGCCGCAGGCGCCGAGCATCAGCATCGGATAGGACAGTTCTTCGAGACCGACGAAGATGCGGAAATCAGGGCCGAATTCCACCAGGCATTCGGTGACGAAGCCGAGATCGTTGACAGCGTGTTTCATGCCCACGAACGTGGTCATGCGCTCGCGCATCGCCTTGAAGGAATCGAGAGTCATCGAAACCGCGGCACGTCCGGGGATGTGGTAGACCATGAGCGGCAGCGACGAACGCTTGCCGAGCGCAACGTAGTATTCAACCAGCCCGCGCTGGGGCGGTCGAATGTAGTAGGGGGTCACGATCAGCAGCGCAGCAACCCCTGCTTTCGCGGCGTGGTCAGTCAGCTGCGCGGTTTCCGCAAAGGACTGCGAGCCGGTGGCGGCGACGATGGGGCAGCGACCGGCCACCGCGCGGATCGCTTCGTCAACCAATTGATTGCGCTCTTCGATGGTGAGCGTTGAGGGCTCGCTCGAGGTGCCGTTGACGAGGATGCCGTGACCGCCTTCGCGCACATGCCGGTCAACTAAAGTGGCGTAGGTCGCATAATCCACCCGGCCTGCTTTGAAGGGCGTGATGATCGGGGTGTACGAGCCCTTCAGGGCCTGCTCATCAAGCTGCACCATTCAGGCCTGTCCCGCTTGTCGGTTGGTGTCGAAACCGACGTTTGAACCGAGAATCACTGCTTTCTCTTGCAGACTTTCCTGCCACAGCAGCGACTCCATCATGATATGCAGCGGCTGATCCTGCACGGTCAGTTCGTACACCGGCTCGTCATAGGAAGCATGGTTGTGCACAGCCCAGCCGGGGGCCGAGACCATTAAATCGCCGGCCTTCCATTCATACCGCTGGCCATCGACCACGCTGTAGCCGCTGCCCGCGAAGTAGTAATTGATGGCGGACGACACATGCCGATGCGGGCGATCGATGATCTTCGGTGGCCGAATGGTGATCGTCGCGAAGAAGTTCGGCGTGGTGCCGTTCGAGCGGCCGGTCAACGGGTTGTACAGCAGATACAGGCGTCGTCCGACATAGTCCTTGCCGAGCGCCGCGAGTTTGTCGAGGTTCTCTTTGACTACGGCCCATGGCCAGTGTAGTGCTTTCGAGTCGGCGGCCGGTGGGCTGATCAGGGTCTCGTAAGGCATCAGCTGTGCACCGTCGTCATCGATCGCAAAGGTGCCAAACGGGCTTGCGCGCCGCTTAGCGTCGGCGGTCTTCGCGTGGATGAGCGCAATATCCGCAAGCAACGGCGGATCTTCATCCACCAGATGTACGCGCAACATCTCGAGCAACGGTGCATTCGAGTAGGTCAGGCGTACTTGCAGTTCGTTGCTGTCGTTCACATGGCGATAGGGCAGATACGACGGATGATTCCACACATCGTATTGCTGGAAGCGAATCTGTTTGCCGCCGACGATGGTCACGCCCTTGCCGCGGATGCAGAAGTTCACCTGCGTGGCGTTATGCCGGATCGGGGTGGTTTCTTCGCCGGGCAGCAGCACATCGAGTGTGACGCGGACTCCGGGATTAAGGCCGGGAGTCGCCGGATTGGCGCTGGGGTGCACGAACTGCACCTGACGGCGGCCATTCGCGGGCCGTGGCACTGCGGCAAGTCGTTCAATCTCTTGCGCGAACTGCTCACGCGTGATCGTAACCGGCCACCACTCCTTGGCCGGGCGCCAGTGTTGCGGGTCGCGACCGGCGGTGGTCGTGCCGGTCTGATCGAGAATTTTGACCGGGGCTTGCTCCATCACCTGACTCCTTAGGCGCTACCGGTGAACCCGTCGTCAAAAATCGACGGCACCGGCGCTTTGATTTCGAGACTGTTTATGAAGATGGCATGCGCGGTGTAACGACCCATGACAAACATCACGGCGATCGCGCGCGCCACGTCGAGATGTTGGACCACCGCTTCGAGCAGACCGCCGGTGTTGGCGCCATCGCGCGCCACCGCGGCGATTACATAGGCCTGGACGACCCGCTCGTCTGTGTTCAAGCGTGACTGCGCGTGTGGCGCCAGCGCTTCGACCGCCGCGACCCACTCACGCCCGAAGCCGAGCTTTACTGCCAGCCGCTCGTGCTGATTTTTCTCGTACTCGACTTTTTTCAGGGTGGCGACGGTCAACGCAATCAATTCAACTAACCGCATATCGAGTTCGCCCTTGGCGAGATCCGTAAAATCCATGAAGGCCTTGAGGGCTTCCGGCTGATGGGCCGTGGCGGCAAAGAATTCGCCCAGGTAACCGAGACGAGCCACCTTGGCGCGCAAGCCGTCGGCGATGGCGGGTGGTAACTCGTCAAAGGTAAGGCGGGGGATCAGTGCGCGCATGGAATGCGGTCCGGTTTTAATTACTTTGCTTTCTAAGTAATCTAGCATAGGATTTGCGCGTATGAAATCAGGCACGAAGAAATCCGGTTTTCCGCTCAGTGAAAGCGTCGGCGCCATGGTGCGGATGACGCATCAGGCCTTTGCCCAGGACCTGCAGCACCATCTCGCCAGTTTCAAAATTCCGGTGGGTATGTGGTTCTATCTGCGCGCCCTGTGGGAGGAGGATGGCATAACGCAGCGCGAATTGAGTCGCAGAGTTGGCGCGACAGAACCAACGACCGCCTTGCAACTCACGAAGATGGAGGCGCGCGGCTATCTTGAGCGCCGTCGTTCCGAGGCTGATCGACGCAACAGCCATGTGCACCTCACGCGCAGTGGCCGTGCCCTACAGACCAAGCTCTTACCCTATGCAAGGTTGGTCAACCAGACTGCGTTGACGGGACTCTCGGCGCCAGAAGTCGCCCAATTACAGCGCCTGCTCGGACATCTTCGCGCCAATCTTGGACAACGACAGCAGTCGCGATCAACAAAAACCGAACGCACTGAACGGCTCGTCCGTGCGCGCCGCGCGACGGTCGACCAGTGAGCACGGGGCGATGAGCGCCGATGCTGACACCCCAATGAAGCCCTGGCTCACCACGCAGACCTCGCGCAAGGCGTGGCCGATCGATGAACATAGCCGGGTGCCCTATTGGGTGTATACCGACGAGGACGTTTTCGCGCGTGAAATGGCGCGGATTTTCTGCGGCCGCAGCTGGTCCTATGTGGGTCTTGCGGTTGAACTGCCTGAGCCCGGGAGTTTTTTAACGACGACTGTCGGCAATCGCTCGGTGATCATCTGTCGCAATCGTGAGGGCGCGCTGCGCGCGTTCGCCAATCGCTGCGCGCATCGTGGCGTGAAGTTCTGTCGGCAGCGTCTCGGTACGACCAAGCGGTTCACGTGTCCTTATCATCAATGGACCTACGATTTGGATGGCGACCTTAAGGGGGTGCCATTTCGCGCAGGGGTTAAAGGGCAGGGCGGTATGCCGGAGGATTTCGATCTGACGGCGCATGGCCTGCAGCCATTGAAAGTCACTGAACATCATGGCGTGCTGTTCGCCTCGTTTGACCAGGGGGTCGAAAATTTTCTCGACTATCTGGGCGAGACCAATCGCTACTACTTCGAGCGGGTATTCGATGGTCGGCAACTCAAGGTGCTGGGGTATTCGCGCCAGCTCATTCCTGGTAATTGGAAACTGATGTTCGAAAACATCAAGGATCCTTATCACGCCTCATTGCTGCACGTTTTCCTGGTTACCTTCGGTCTTTTCCGCGCCGATCAAGAAGCCCAGGTCAAGATGGACGATACCGGCCGCCATGGTCTGCTGATTTCCCGGCGTGGCACTCAGCAGGCGACCGAACACACCCAGGACATCGCCAATCTGCGGACCGATTTTAAGCTGCGTGATCCACGCCTGCTCGATCCAGTAAAAGAATTCAAAGATTCGGCAACCGTGGTCATGCACACTGTCTGGCCCAACCTCATTGTGCAGCAGCAATCGAATACCCTCGCGATGCGGCAGATTCAACCACGCGCGGCGGGCTCGTTTGAATTGTCCTGGACTTTTTTTGGCTTTGCCGACGACGACGAAGCAATGACCCTGCGCCGATTGCGCCAAGCCAACCTCATGAGCGCCTCTGGCCTGGTTTCCGGCGACGACAGCGAAATCATTAAACTCGCGCAGGATGGCCTCACGCCGTATCCCGATAAAGCTGCCGTACTCGAGATGGGCGGGCGTGAAACGCACGACGAAGACCACATGGTGACCGAAACGGCGATCCGCGCTTTCTACAAATACTACCGCGAAGTGATGGAGCTCTGAGGTGACTGCCGAGCTCGTTCTCTATCGCGAATTGGAAGATCTTTATGCGCGTTACGCCGAGTACCTCGACGACGGCCCGCTTGAAAGCTGGCCGGAGTGTTTCACGGAAAGCTGTTTGTATTTGATTATCCCGCGCGAGAATGTCGAGCGTGGCCTGCCGCTCGCCGTCATGCGCTGCGAGAGTCGCGACATGCTGAAAGACCGAGTCACTGCGATACGCGAGACGATGCTCTACGAACCGCGCTATCTGCGGCATCACGTGACGAATCTGCGTGTCCTTAGTCATACCGCGAGCGAAGTCCAGGCGGTCGCTAATTTCACGGTGGTCGAGGTACTGCCGGAAGAATTGCCGCGGATCCTGTTGACGGGGCGCTATCGCGATTGCCTGCAACAGGAGGACGGTGCATGGCGATTCACCGAGCGGCACTGCGTTTACGATTCGACCCTGGTCCCGAACTCGATCATCTATCCGATATAGCGCGCCGAACTACCATCCGAAATTAATCGCGAAGGTGTCCTTTACCGCGCTGATCCGACCGACATGCGGCGCCGCGAAGTGGCCAGGAATCAGGAGCGCGTTCTCCGCGCAGCAGTATTCAAGGAGTTCGCGCCGCGCCACAGCGGCCATGGACTGATCCCAGCACACGAAACTGCTCCATTGCCAGAAGGGAATCTGGATCGGCGAATGCAGGATATCGCCGGCAAAGACCCCGCTCGCGCCTTGGGATTTAAGTTCGATGCGGACGTGGCCGGGCGAGTGGCCCGGCGCCGAGCGCAGGGTCAGACAATCGAGTAACTCATACACATCGTCAACGAGACAGGCCTTGCCTGACTCCACGATCGGGTGAATCGAGTCCTCGAAGGTATTTCTGATAAAGGCCGGGGTGGCTGGAATCGCAGCCTCTTCCTTGGCTGCCACATATTCTCGGCGCGATATCACATATTGGGCGTTCGGAAAGGTCGGCACCCAGCGTCCGTTGTGGAGACGGGTATTCCAGCCAACATGGTCCAGATGCAGATGGGTGCACAGCACATAATCGATGTCTTCGGGGGTGAGTCCCATGTCCGCCATCCGTTCAAGATAGCGATTGGCGAGCATGTGCATCTCGGGAAATTCCGCACGGTTCTTGTCATTCCCCATGCAGGTATCGATGAGGACGTTGGAGTTGCCGACGCGCAGCACCCAGCTATGCACCGGCATCGGGATGCGACCGCACTCGGGATCGTAGTGCTGCGGACATAGCCAGTGCTCATGTGGTTTCAGTAATAGCCGATCAAAATCGGGAAACCATCGCTGCGCAGTGAAACCCAGCAGCGAGCTATCCAGGATGCGACCGATCTCGACCGCGCCGACTCTACCAAGCATGCCCATGCTGACAATCCTCTAGTTAAATGTGGTGGCGGCGCTCGCCGGCGGTGACCGCCCGCGAATCATGTCGGCGGCTTTCTCGGCGATCATCATGACCACCGCATTGATGTTGCCACCGACCATGTCCGGCATTACCGAGGCATCGACGATACGCAAGCCTGCGAGGCCGCACACGCGCAACTCGGGATCCACCACGCGATTTGTGTCGCTGGCTGCTCCCATGCGGCAGGTGCCAGCGGGATGATGCACAGTGACCGAGGTTTTGCGGATAAACGCATCAAGTTCGTCGTCATTTGTCGCCGCCGCCCCGGGGGCGATTTCGGCCGCCAGGTGTGGGCTCATGGCGGATTGCGCCATCACCTCGCGGAGCGTCCGCAAGCCACGCCGGATCGTCGCGCGATCGGTTTCGGTGGTCAGGAAACGGGGCGCGATAAACGGTGCTGCTGCCGGATCGCGTGAGGCGAGTGACACCTGTCCGCTGCTCTCGGGCCGCAGCAGCACCACTCGGCAACCGAAGCCGTCAGCGACGGGTGTGTTGAAAGGCCGCAGCCAGGCGCGGGCGGGCAGCGGCGCCGACAGAAACAGAAATTGAATGTCCGGCAAGGCGCTTTCTGGCTGTGACTTCACGAATGCCGTGACCCCGGTTGGGACATCACTCGCGAAGCTTTCGCCGCCCAGCCACGCGGTGAGCATGGCGCGCGCCAGCCGGTCGTAGCGCATCGCGGCGGCAAACGGACCCTTATCGCGACGTCGGTAACTTACCATCACGGACAAATGATCTCGCAGGTTTTTGCCGACCGCGTTGCTCGGTACCTGTACGGGAATTCCGTGTTCAGCCAATTGTCCCGGCTCGCCGATGCCGGACAACATCAACAATTTTGGCGTGTCGATTACGCCGCCGCACAGGATGATTTCGCGGCGCGCGCGTGCGCCAAAGTCCTGTCCTGCACGGCGATACGTCACCCCGGTGGCGCGACCGCCTTCCAGCGCGATGCGGGTGACGCGCGCTTCGACGATGACGCGCAGCGACGTTCGCTTGAGTATCGGGTGGAGATACGCATCCGCCGCACTGCAACGGCGACCGCGATGAATAGTCTGCTGGATATAACCGAAGCCTTCCTGCTGGGCGCCGTTGTAATCCGGCGTTTCGGTAAATCCCGCGCGCGCGCCGGCGGCGATAAAGGCGGCGAGAATTGGATCGGCATAGCGGGTTCGGCGCACCTTGAGCGGGCCGTCAGCACCCCGATAGCTATCGCCGCCACCTTCCCAGGTTTCCGTGCGGCGAAAGTAGGGCAGAACCTCTGCATAAGACCAACCGGCCAGGCCGGCACTCGCCCAGCGTGCGTAATCAGCACGATGACCACGCACATAGGCCATGACATTGACCGACGAGGAGCCGCCGATCACTTTGCCGCGCGCGCATTCAATTCCGCGACCATCGATGCCTGGATCCGGTTGCATAAAATAGCCCCAGTCGTGCAGGCGATCGGGGAATATCTTGCCGATAGCAAGGGGAATGTGGATGAGGGGATCGCGATCCCACCGGCCGGCCTCGAGCAACAGCACCGAGGCACCATCCTCGCTGAGCCGGTTCGCCATCACGCAGCCCGCAGATCCGGCACCGACGATCACATAATCGTAGGTCTCATCCGGGCGCGCCGCCGCAATAGGCAAGGTTGGTCTCCTGCAGGGTGTCGTTGCCCACCGAGTATGTCCGGGATATCCGAAATTTTCCAGATGACCTGCGGCCATTCGATTAGGTGGCAAAAGTTGGATGTCTCAAACATCGATTTTCGGATAACCTGCGAGGCGTATTTCTTCCCGGCAAGCAGGGGCCAATCATGAGTGAAAATCCGCGTTTCGACAAAGGCGTCGAGGTGATGACCAAGCTATTCGGCCGCGCGCCCGATAAAGCCGCCTTGAGTAGTGACTTCATGCAGTTGACTGCGGCCAACCTTTTTGGCGACGTGTGGAGCCGCCCCGGTCTGGCAATGGAAGAGCGCTCGATGATCACGATCGCCGCCCTTACCGTGCTTGGGCGTGAGACTGAACTCAAGACTCATCTCCATGGCGCCAAGAATCTCGGATTCTCGCGTGCGAAAGTCGAAGAGATGATGCTGCATCTTGCGCACTACGGTGGCTGGCCAACCGGCGTGGCGGGCTTGCGCAAAGTCGAGGAAGTCTACGGTGCACGCACCCCTTCCACGCCTGCGCAGGAGTAGCGCTCCCTCACCAGCGGGCTTCCATGGAGGGAATGGAGGGAACAGTGATTCGCGACTCGAAACGGTTAAGCGCTATTACGTTAAGGTGCGAAGGTGGCCGTGACGTGTTCGGTATCGAGATACTCTCGTATCGCCGAGAACTTGCCGTCACGCACGACCATCATGAAATGATAGATATTCTGGTAGGTCCGGCCGTTGGTGAATTCAGCATAGGATTCGGCCTCCACGGAGACGCGATCAGCTTCCGCGGTGAGTCCTTTGGGGGTGACCCGTAAGCCCTTGGGTGCCAGCGGCACGATCTGATCGAGCAGGCCACGGAACTCGGTTTTCGAATAAGTGCGCGACAGCGCAGTGGTGCCGGCGACCCACCAAGTTGCGTCGTCAGCCAGCATCCCCAGAACTTCTTCGAATTTTCCCGCCGAGAAGGCCTGCCAGAATTGGGTGACCAGTGCTTTGTTGGTTTCGATACTCATGGCTATCTCCGTGGTTTGTGGCACGAAAGACTAACTGAAGGCGGTACTTAAAAACAAACGTTCAAGCCGGTGCCTACGTTTCCCGCACCACGCGTGGCAAAATCTCGACTGCCCATTCCTTGTGCGAACGGTACGTGGATGACAGACTCGCCACCCATGCAACCCGTCACCACCAAGCCCATTCCGGTCATCACCGATTCTGGTCCGTCGTGTGTCACCGTGGACTTTCATGGGGTGAGCTTCGATCCCCTCACGCGCGCTTGCCGAAAGTTCGCGCGCGAAGATCTCGACCGTGAACTGCGCGATCCGGCAGTCTTTTCCTGGATTGATCTGCAGACTCCCGATATTGGCGCGCTTAACGATTTGCTGCGGCGCTGGGAGATCGATCTCGTGCTGACCGGCCATTTCGACGAGGCGGAAATCCTGCCGCGGATCGTCGAACGTCCGGATTGCCTGGCGTTCTATCTCTACGAGATTATCGATCCCGAGCAGCATCTCGATACCTCGCGCACATTGGAAGCCATCGATTTCGGACGCATGATTCTTATCCTGGGCGGTGATTTTGTGATCACCTACCATCGGCGCCCACTGGCTGCGACGGACTACATCAAAGCCGCTTGTTTGGATGCTTTTCGGTTGGCTGGTCAAACTCCGGGATTCATCGCGTTTCTATTTCTTGAGCGCTGTGTTTACGATTACGCGCATCTCAATCTGGCTAACGATAACTTCCTCGATGTGATCGAGGAAGGGCTTTTTTCCGGGGCTGAGGATGCAGTCGGTGAGGGCATCGCTGTCGCGGGCCGCAACATCCTCACGTTGAAAAAACTGGCGGCGAGTCTGCACATCGTGTTGATGTTGCTCGCGACCAAACGGAGCGCGTTCATCAGCAATGATGCAAGGTTGTTTTTTCAGGAGATGCAGCAGAATGCCGCTTCGGTGCGTTCGGCGATCGATTCCTCACGCGATATGCTCGACGGGATTCTCGCTAACATGCAGGTCGCTGCCGCCAATCGCATGAGTGATATCGCACGCCTGCTTACGGTGATTTCGGGAATCCTGCTGCCGCTTACCCTCATTACCGGAATCTATGGCATGAACTTTCAATACATGCCGGAACTCGCGTGGCGGCATGGCTATTATCTTGTGCTCGGCACCCTGGTCTTGGTCGGTGTAGGGCTGTACTGGTTGTTTCGACGTTTGCGCTGGGTTGGGTCGTGGCAGGCACCACGACGAAAATAAACGTGCGGTTAGGAACTCATTATACGGGAGCAATAACTGGCGTCGGGCACGTAGCGGCTCACGCGATCAGGATCGCTCGAGGATCTCCCGCGTGAAGCGTGCGCGCAGATAAAAACCCTGCGGTGGCATGCGACTCGGTGCGCCTGTTTCGTCGGTTGCCGGATCGCGGCTGCTGGCATCCGCTCCCTTTGGCCGGAGCTGGAGCACGTTACCGAGTCGCGCGTTGATTTCAGCGCGTCGCCCAAGTGCCAGCAGCTCCATGAGTTCTTCCCAATCGGCCTGTAAGACTGCTGACTGCACGGGCGTTGGGCTCCACAACATTCCCCACCCGATCCGACGCTGCGTGATCACGGGCTCAGTCGCCGCTTCCAGTGGTAGCCAGAGGACTCGGGCGAGTTTCAGCCGGACCAGGGCAGTGGACCAGTGCATCTCGGGCAACACATTGGAGGGCGCGCGGCACACGTAGGTCGATTCCTGCGGAATCCCCCGGGTGTTGATCGGAACTGTTTTAAGTTCAATGCCGAGGCCGGTGAAATCCGGAAGGGGGCGCTTGCCGGCGTCGGCGCCGAGTGCGGTTTCAATGAGTTCTCCCATCCACCCTTTGGCGTGACGCGCGGCGCCAGGTGCCGGAAAATCGAACATCTCGGCGAGCTCGCCAAGGCGCAGTCCGGCGATCGCGTGGACTCTCGCGAGCAGTTCAGCCTCGCTGGTGGGTGCCGTGCTCACGCATTCAATTCGGTGACGATGCTGGTGCGAAGTCGTGCGCGCACTTCTTCATCAATGACGGGCTGATCGGCGAAATCCGTGATGTAAAAATAGTCTTCGGCGCGCTCACCAATGGTCGCAATGCGTGCGTCATGCAGGCGCACACCACAGTTTTGCATGGCACTGCCGACCACCGATAAAAAGCCTGGTCGGTCGGTCGCGATGACCTCCATGATCGTACGCTGGTGCACACCGTCGCTGGTAAATTCCACTGAGGCTGGGAATTTGAAATGCTGCAGGCGACGCTGGCTGGCGTGCGGACTGCGCGCACTCGAAATCTCGCGGGCGCGGATCGCAGAACGAAGACGCGTTTGAATTTCCTGCAGGCGATGGGGATCATCGACCGGACTGCGCGATTCAGCGTCCAGCACGCTGAAAGTATCCAGCGTGTAATTCGCTTCCGAAGTGATAATCCGCGCATCCTGCACATCGAGTCGCAGGCGGTCGAGAACGGCAGTTGAAATCGCAAACAGAAAATCCATGTCGACGGCGTAGATAAAAATTGACGTGCTACCGCGATGCTCGAAATTGCGCACGGCAACGATAGGGAGGTCGTCCGCGTCGGCAGCAAGGATTGCTTCCGTGTGCCACGCGATTTCCAGCGCGCGATGACGCAGAAAATAATCGTCGCTCAAGGTGCTCCAGAGCAGTGCCACCGCGTGTTCCGGATATAAATCAGGATCGACATGTTTACGCGCTTCGTTCTTGGTCTCTAGGATGCGCTCTGCCTTGTCGTTGGGCGCTTCAGCGCCACCGCGCATCCGACGCATGGTCATCAGATAAAGCTCGAAGAGCAGCGATTGCTTCCAGCTTGTCCACAGTTTGGGATTGGTCCCACGGATATCCGCGATGGTGAGTAGAAAAAGATAATCCAGCCGAATCTGGTCGCCCACCTTCGTTGCGAATGCTGCCACGACTTCCGGATCGTAGATGTCCTGTCGTTGCGCGACGTTCGACATCAGCAGGTGATGGCGTACCAGCCAGCTGACCACATGGGTGTCGTAGGGGCTCAGGCCATGGCTGTGACCGAATTCTGTCACGTCTTCGGCGCCAGTTTCCGAATGGTCCCGGCCCTGTCCCTTGCCCACGTCATGGAATAATCCGGCGAGGTAAAGCAGTTCAAGTTTAGGGATTCGTTCGATCACCTGGCGCACCAGAGGTGGCTGATCTTCACTCGTGATGGGATAGGAGAAGCGGCGCATCTGCTGCACCACGAAGAGCAAATGCTCATCGACTGTATACACATGAAATAAATCAAACTGCATGAGACCTTCAACGCGCGCGAACACCGGCAAATAGGCAGGCAGCACGCCGTAGCGGTGCATCCGCTGCAGTTCGTGTCCGATGCGGCGCGGCTCGCGAATGATTTCCATGAACAGACTGCGCGCGCGGATGTCCTTGCGGAATTTATCGTCGATCAAATGCAGATGTGATCGAATCAAACGGATCGTGCTAGCGCGTACGCCTTTGATGGTGGGGTTTTTCTGCATCAACAGAAAAATTTCGAGCAACGCGGGCGGGGTGCGCACAAAAACGCCGTCGTTGATCGCTTCGATGAAGTTCCCGCGCACCTGAAAGCGCCGCGAAATTGGCGAGGTGCGAACTTCGCGATCACGCTGCAGAATCGCTTCCTGAAACAACCCGAGCAGGATTTCGTTGAGCCGGCTCAGCTCGCGCACCGTGCGGTAAAAATCCTTCATGAAATGCTCGACCGCGCGATTGTGGGCTACATCGGTATAACCAAATAACTCTGCCACTCGCTTTTGGTGGTCGAACAGCAGACGGTCTTCGCGTCGCCCGGCGAGAAAATGCAGCGCACAGCGAATCCGCCACAAATGATGCTGGCCCCGCTGTAACGCGACGAATTCGTCTTCACTCAAGAACCCATGACCGACTAAAGCATGCAACCCGTGTGAGTTGAAGTGGCGATTGGCGACCCACGCGATGACCTGGATGTCGCGCAGGCCTCCAGGGCTTTCTTTGATATTGGGTTCGAGTTGCTGGAAGGCATCGTTGAAGCGTTCGTGGCGGCGGTCCTGCTCGGCGGATTTGGCGCTGAAGAACGCCTCGTTGCCCCACATCTCGCTCGGCGCAAGCGCGGCCGCAACCACGGCATAGGTGGCGGACGAGCCGATTAATAGGCGTGCCTCAAGCAGATTGGTCATGACGGTGATATCGCTGCGCGCGGCCAACGCGGTTTCACTAACGGTGCGCACACTGTTGCCCACTTCGAGACCCAGATCCCATAGGTAGCGCACGAAGCCTTCGATCTCCTGGCGCTCGACATCGGTGGCGGCGTCGGTGGTGACAATAGTGAAGTCAACATCGGAGTAGGGGTGCAACTCGCCGCGGCCGTAACCGCCGACGGCGAGTACTGCATGGTCCGATTGATCCAGCTCGAACAAATGCCACACGGCACACACCACGGTATCGACCGCCAGTGAACGTGCGTGGACCACCTGCGTGGCGGAGAGACCTTCGAAAAAAGCGGCCTTTAGCGCTGCATGGAAGCCGAGCAGAAGGGGTTTTACCTGGGCAATTGGCGGCAGCTCGCCGGCGCGATGAGTCATCGCCTCCGCCAGCAATTGCGCATCGAAGTGCGGCACTGTCGGCACGCGTGCTGCCTGGTCGGGTTGCTCAGCGGGAGACAAAGTGCTCATCAGGCCGCGCGGTCAGGACTTCAAAGCCGTTTTCAGTCACCAGCACGGTGTGCTCCCATTGCGCCGAGAGGCTGTGATCTTTAGTGACCACCGTCCAGTTGTCGGGCAGCAGGCGCACGTGTCGCTTCCCGGCATTGATCATCGGCTCGATCGTGAAAGTCATGCCGGGTTCCAGGGTAAGCCCGGTGCCGGCCTGGCCGTAGTGAAGGACTTGGGGCTCTTCGTGAAATTCACGCCCGATCCCATGACCACAATACTCCCGCACCACCGAAAAATTGCGGGCTTCCGCGTAGGCCTGAATGGCGGCACCGATGTCCCCCAGGCGCGCACCGGGGCGCACCATCTCAATGCCGAGTTTGAGGCAGGCATAGGATGTTTCGACCAAGCGCTGGGCTTTAATTGCCGGCGTGCCGACATAGAACATCTTGCTGGTATCCCCATGGAAACCGTCTTTGATGACGGTGATATCCATGTTCACGACGTCGCCGTCCTTGAGACGCTTGTCACTGGGAATGCCGTGACACACCACATGGTTCACCGAGGTGCAGATCGATTTGGGGAACCCGTGGTAATGGAGCGGAGCGGGAATCGCCTGTTGCACATTCACGATGTAAGCGTGACACAGGCGATCAAGTTCATCGGTGGTCACGCCGGGTCGAATACTCGGTTCAATCATCTCCAGGACGTCCGCAGCAAGTTTGCCGGCGAGTCGCATGTGATCGATTTCGGTGGCCGATTTGATGCTGACTGGCATGTGTTAGGAGATATCCAACTCGTTGTTGCTGCAAAGGTTCTATGTTATAAAGCGCGCGCTCTCGGAGCAATGAACAAAAATTCTCTTACCCCACACACGTGTCGTTAACTGCGCACCTGGGTGTCCGAACGAAGGCTCAGGCCGCAGCTCGGATGGAGGCGCAGGACCCGTGGAGGCATAACCCACACAGGAGATCTCATGACTGACGTAAGCATGCGCCAGATGCTAGAGGCTGGCGTGCACTTCGGGCATCAAACCCGATTCTGGCATCCGAAGATGGCCCCGTACATCTTCGGTGACCGTAACAAAATCCACATTATCAATCTCGAAAAGACAGTGCCGCTGTTCAACGACGCCATGGGCTTTTTGGGGCGCATGGCTAGCCGTCGCGGCAAGATACTCTTCGTCGGCACTAAGCGCGCGGCGCAGGAAGCAGTGGCGCGTGAAGCGGCCAGATGCGGCATGCCCTTCGTCAATCGCCGTTGGCTGGGCGGCATGCTCACCAACTTCAAGACCGTCAAACTCTCGATTAAACGTCTGAAAGAACTGGAAGAGCGGATCAATAACGGCTCATTGGATCGCGTGACCAAACGCGAGGCGCTCCAGCTCCGCCGTGAATACGACAAACTCCATCTTGGACTGTCCGGGATCAAA
>JANOVQ010000110.1:0-5252 GCA_031417495.1 Pseudomonadota bacterium
CTCGCCGTTAATTCCACCGGCCTCGCTGGTCACTGACATCACGCTGCCGATTAAGCGCCCGCAGACTTCGGATTTCGAAGATCATGAATTCGGGATGCGCTTCGATCGCTCAGCGGGGGCCTTAACCTATGGCTTCATCTATGCCTATCTGTGGGATAAGAACCCGGTAGACCACGTGATCGGCACCACAACCGCTGGCGCGGCGACGTTGCTCCGGCTACAACCACGCCACGAGCGTCTGCACCATACGGGAGTCACCGCGGATTACGCCACCACCTTGCCGAAATTACCGTTGGTGGGTGCGTTGCCCGCAGTGTTCCGGCTCGAAGCGCTGTGGACCAAGGGTGTGCGCTTGACGGACTTCAACAAGCAGGCGGCGGCCCGCGCTGGCGATCTCAATACCGATGGGACCGCACAGCACGATACCTTGCGCGCCGCCATCGCCGCCGAATTCGGCATGCCGGCGAATACCACGCTGATCTTCCAACCGTCCCTCTACTACACGTTTGGTTGGAACAAGGCGCTCGGCTATGGTTTTGGCGGTGGCATCGGCGACCAGTGGAGTTTGATTCCCGTCGTTTATCTCTCGCGCCCATTCGCGTTTTCGCGTGACCGCTTGAGTTTGCAGTTCTCGGCGTTCCCGGTCGTCGGCGGCCCGGAGATCGGTTGGCAGGGCATCAAAACCAAGTTGCGCGTGAAGTACAAATTCTCACAGTTCGTAAGCGCGCAGTTGATTTACAACGGCTACGACGCCGGGCGCCCGAACGAACTCTATGGCCAGTACGACAATTGGGACAATATCGGTTGGGAGATCAACTATGAATTCTGATGCTCTCAAAAAATGCACGGGCCAGTACGGCTATCTGTTACTGGCATTGATCATGACGACGAACGCGTGGACGGCTGAGCCTACCTGGCACACGCTCGAACAACTCAGTGACGAAGAACGCGCGCTATTCGATCCCGCCACTGACACCCCGCGCGACAGTGCCCTGCCCTATCTGCCGGCCGAACCTTATCCGTTTAAACCCCCGTATACCGCGGAAGAAATGGGTTATCGCTCGGCCGAGTTTCCGCACATTTCACGGTGGGCGCATTCGCTGATCGATGTGTTCGGCGTGATCACCAGCTCGGGCTATATCAACCAGGCGTCCTCGGTTGGCTTTATCTCGCCAACCACGGCCCCGGGGCTGGATGGTTACCTGCGCGGCCTCAACGCTGGACAAGTGCAAGCGCGGTGGGCGATGTTCAATACCTTCCCGCCAGAAACCGAAGCGGAGCAGCAGCTCTGGATAAACTACCGAACGGATCCAAAATTCACTACCAAGATGGATTTTTTCGTGTATTCGCCGCAACTGCGCAGGGTGCGGCGCCAGCCGCAGCCTCGGCGCGACCAGCGCTTTCCCGATAACGCGCAAACCTTCGACGATTTGATGGGCCGCGATCCGTGGGAACTGAACTGGCAGCTACTCGGTACCGATGTGCTCTACGAGACGATGCGTTACCCGAACACGCGCCCAACGATCACGTTGAACGACGGCGGCCAAGGTTTTGTCGAGCACAAGACTGCGGACATGAAGCCGATGGGCGACAAATATCCGTACTATCGGCCCGATGGCGGCGTCGATTGCTGGGTGGTCATGGGCACCATCAAAACCGACCTGGTGCCCGACTACAACGAGAAATATTTGATTTTTTGGCTGGACAAACACAGCTTCTATCCCTTGCGCACCGAGAAGTACGATCACAAAGATAACCTCATCATGATCGAAGTCCGCAATGCGAAGTTAGAGAATCCGGCGCGCCAGGAATTCGGCTATGCCGCCAACAATTCTTTGTACTGGGATCTCCCTCACGACATCATGAGTTACAGCTTTCATGATGCACACCGGCCCCACGAATGGACGGCTGAACAGCAGGCGATGATCTTTACGCCGGAGTTCATGCGCCGGCAGTGGCTGGTCGAGCCGATAAAATCGCAGGCCTTGATCGAGAACCCAGACCATTACTTCCTGCGCCCACATCTCGATCGCGAGAAATTTCCAGCGGTTCGGAAGATCACTCTGGATCCTGACCTCGAAGCCCGCTATCAGGCGCAGGAATCGGCCGGACATTTGATTTTTGAAACGGGAGGCACGGCAGTCAGCGCGCAGTAGCCGCGCGCCGTGCGCCGCTACCGGGCGATTCTGCTCCTGGGTGTGCTCGGCCTCGCCGGCTGTAGCGAGGGTGCCGCACCCGTACTCGAAGGCAGACCCCTCGGACCTTACCAGCTAACGCTGGAATTCGTGCCCGCGACACTCGCGCCGCGGGGTCAGACTCAACTCACCTTCCGTCTGACTCACGCCGCGACCGGCGCGGCGGTGCAGAATCTGCAGGTCATCCATGAACGCGCGCTGCATACCTTCATCATCGCGCGTGACTTCAGCAGCTTTGCGCATCTCCACCACGAAGATTTCGCGCCACTCACGGCGCACGATCTTGACGCGGGTCGCTTCACATTTCCGTATACCTTCCCCCACGCGGGCCAGTATCGAATCGTGAATGAGTTTACGCATCGCGATCGGACCTGGCTGAAGCAATTTGATTTCAGTGTGGGCGAAGTTGCAGCATCGGCCGTGGTTAACCCGGTGGTTAAAATTGATCTCGCTCGCGAGAAAACCGTGGCAGACTATCAAGCAACGCTAGCATTGTCGCCGCCCGTGGCGATTGCGGGTTACGAGACAGAGCTGATTTTGGATCTTACGCATGAGCACCAGCCCGTGACCGATCTACAACTTCTGCTGGGCGCCGAAGTCCACGTCGCGCTGTGGCGGATCGATGGCGAACACTTCGGACACACGCACAGTTATACGCCGCAAATGGCAGCAATGATGCGCGCGATGGCCGGCCACTCCGGCACGCACTCTGCGGCGATGATGCTCAAAATGATGTCAGCACCGGCCAAACTGGTGTATCCCGGGCCACGCATACCGATTCGCTACACCTTCCCTACACCGGGGCTTTATCAACTGTTTCTGCAATGCGCGCCGGGTGGTGTGACCACCGTTTTTCCGTTCATGGTAGAGGTTGTCGCGTACCGCGCAGGACTGGACACGGTAATCAATACCATCGTGCCTGACGCGTGAAAGGACTGGCATGGAGTGCAATTTTTTGGGTATGTTTCATAGCGCAAGCGCAGGCCGGACATGGCTTGATGAATTCCTTTGCCGGGATCGAATGGCTGCCACCGGCGGGAATCACGCCGGCTGATCGTAGTTATCGTGTAGCGCGCTGGTGGGAAGAGATTCAACTTGCACTCGCGGCCACGCCTGCCGAAAAACTCTCACTCAGCTTAAGCTTTGCGCGTGAGCGACTCGCGGAAATTGAAGACTTGATAAGGGCGGGGAACTCACCTGCCGCGCACCCGGCGATCGCAGGCTACGCGTCGCATTTGGCGCAGGCGAGTACGCTCGTCGCGAGCGTCATTGCTGTAGAACATGAGGCACAACTCCTGAGCTTCGCGACCGTCCTGCTCGAGCACCAGTACATCGTCTCCACCGACTACCTCGATCTACCGCGTGAATCGCGCGGCGCTTTGTCGGAGATTATGAAGATCGCCGCGCAACATTACAGCGCGACGAGAGCGCAACTGCCACGCCGCACGCAAGACAGCCTGTTCTTCAAAGAAGAAGAGGTGCGTTGGTCGTGGGAGCAGGCGCAAGGCGCAGATGCACAGGGCTTGTGACGAGGTGGCGGAACGGTCGCCGTTGTGAAAGCGCTCGTTCTGCCGGCTGATTTCCTGAATATCCGCGTGCCGGCTCACAATCCAATGCGGATCAAAGCCGGGGACTTCGGCAATCGCGAGTGGATAGTCACGACGCACCTCGGTCATGATGCGGTCAATCTCGGCGGGCGCAGAAAATGTAGCGGGATTGAACAGCGGCCCAATTAACGCGGTCGGGATAATGGCCATGGCTCACGCTCCGAAAAATAGGCGTCGATTCTCCCCGCAACCTGCGTGTTCTGGCAAATCACGCGCACCTAACCGACAATGCGGCAACCCCAACCCTTTTGAAAATCGCCATGTCATCGAGTGCCTCGCCACTGCTGTTGCAGAGAATTCTATGAGCGGCGCACTCGAAGGCGTGCGCGTGCTCGATTTGACCAGCGTGCTGATGGGGCCCTTCGCAACCCAGCTGTTGGGTGACATGGGCGCGGATGTGATCAAGGTCGAACCACCGACCGGGGACACGACACGCGGCTTGCAACCCGCGCGTCATCCAGGCATGAGCGCGGCGTTTCTGCATGTGAATCGTAGTAAGCGCAGCATTGTGCTGAATCTCAAGCACCCAGCCGGCCACGCCGCCCTGCTCCGGCTGGTAGAAACAGCGGACGCGCTGATTTACAACGTGCGGCCGCAGGCGATGGCGCGCCTCGATCTCACTTGGCCCCGGCTCTCCGCACTCAATCCACGCCTGATCTTTGCGGGCGTTTATGGGTATGGGCAAGACGGGCCATACGCGGCAAAGCCGGCCTACGACGACTTGATCCAAGGCGCGATCGGTCTGCCTTCACTGGTTGCGCGAGTCGGCGATGGCACACCCCGTTATGTGCCGGTCGCGATGGTGGATCGCAGCGTCGGCATCAGCGCTGCCATGGCGGTCTCGGCCGCGCTGTATCGCCGCGAGAAAACTGGCGTCGGGCAGGCCATCGATATTCCGATGTTCGAAACCATGGTGCCCTTCATGCTGGGCGAGCATCTGGCCGGCCAGACTTTCGTCCCACCGATGGGCGATGCAGGCTATGCCCGCTTGCTGGCACGTGATCGCGCGCCATTCGTGACGAAAGATGGCTATGTGTGCGCGTTGATTTACAGCGATGGCCAGTGGCGTAGTTTCTTCAACATGCTCGGCGAACCCGCGCGCTTCGCGGCTGATCCGCGACTCGCGACGATTGCCACCCGGACCCAACATATAGAGGCGTTGTACGCGATGGTCGCAGAGATCCTGCGCACCCGCCCCACGGCTGAATGGCTCGCGCTGTTCGAGCAAGCCGATATCCCGGCGATTCCCTTACATACGCTGGACTCACTGCCGACCGATCCGCATCTCACGGCGGTGAATTATTTTCAGACCACCGAACATCCCAGTGAGGGGCTGATTCGGGAAATGCGCCCGGCCTCCAAGTGGTCGGAATCCCCTGCTGCGATTCGCCGCCCCGCGCCACGCCTGGGCGAACACAGCGCGGAAATCCTCGCCGAGGCGGGCTACTCC
>JANOVQ010000111.1:0-5858 GCA_031417495.1 Pseudomonadota bacterium
GCTGACCGCGCTGCCGAACCGCGGTTTTTTTCGTGATCGACTGGACCAGGCATTGCGCGTGGCCGTACCACAACGGCGGGCACTGGCCGTGCTGTATCTGGATCTCGATGGGTTCAAGGCGGTTAATGATTTGCATGGGCATGATGTCGGTGACGAGTTGCTCAGAGTTATCGCCTCGCGACTCACGCGTGCGGTGCGCACTGAAGATGTGGTGAGCCGTCTGGGCGGCGATGAGTTTGCCTGTTTGCTCGCAGGATCGCCCAGCCGTAAACAATTAGCGCAGCTGGCCGGTAAATTAGTTGCAGCGATTGCAGCACCCTGCAAGCTCGGCGTGCTTAAGCTGAGCGTGAGCGCCAGCATCGGCATCGCAGTGTGCCCGAGCGACGGCGAGACCGTCGATGCGCTGCTCAAGAATGCTGATGCCGCGATGTACTACGCCAAGCGGCGCGGCAACTGTCTCGCCTTTTTCGATCAAGGTGTGGGCGGTTAGGCGCCTTGCGCCGCATGCCTTGGTTGGTGACATGGTTAGTCCAGGCAAAGCGCGGCACCGTACGGACTGCGCGAGAAATTGAGGCCAAGCTGAGGTTCGGGTTGGGCATGTTCCCACCCTGATCCAAATCAAAGAGGTCGCTCAATGAATACACTCTCTTCGAACCTTCGCGGGGCCATAGTCGCTGCGGCATTGCTCAGTCTCGGCGCCTGCAGCGGAATGTCGCGCCAGGATAAGAACACCGCCTATGGCGCGGCGGCCGGCGGCGTGGCCGGTGCCGTGATTACCGGCGGCGGCACGTTGGGCACCTTAGGCGGCGCGGCGGTCGGTGGCCTTATTGGCCACGAGGTTTCTAAAGATAAGAGAAGGCATCGGGACTAGCGCTTGCCGACGCGCCCTCGCGCAGTCGGTCGTAGTTCCCCGCCGCCCAAACCGAGATAACCACCATGCTCGAAACGCTCGCCATTATTCTCGTTATCCTGTGGTTGCTGGGATTGGTGTCCGCCCACACCATGGGCGGCTTAATCCACGTGCTGTTAGTTGTGGCGGTGGTGGTGATCCTGGTGCGACTCATTCAAGGGCGCCGCCTGTAGCGGCGCCCTTGAGCAATCCTCTTCATATGGAGCAGCGCGGATGAATGCACTTAAAGCCTTTGCGATCATTCTGATGATAGCGGGTGGCCTCGGTCTGGCCTACGGCGGCTTTAGTTACACCAAGAATACGCAGCAAGCCAAGATCGGCCCGCTCGAACTCTCGATCAAGGAAACGGAGACCATCAACATTCCGGTTTGGGCGGGCTTGAGCGCGCTCATCGTGGGCGCGGTGGTCCTTTTTGCGCGCAAGTAAGCGCCACAATTTTTAATCAACAAGGCACAACGCCGGAAGCCTGGCTCGACTAACGCGGGCTGGCGGCGGCGAGGGAGAGAATCGATGGGATGGTTAACGAAAGAAATGACCAAGGAACAGCTGGTCACCGATTTCATGGTGGTGGTGGCAGATGCCGAAGCCTTGGTGAAAGCGACAGCACATCACGGCGGTGAGGAACTGGCTGCCGTGCGCGCCAAGGCCGAGGATTCCCTGAAGAATGCCCAATCCAGAATTGCCCACGCACAAGCTGCATTGAAAAAAAGAACCTCCGTAGCGTTCAAGGAGACGGACGGGTATCTGCGTGAGAATCCCTGGCTGTCGCTTGGCGTGGCGGTTGGTTTCGGTCTGCTCTTTGGGTTACTGGGCGCGCGCCGTTAAGCGAAGAACTTCGCATAGTCTTTGACGACCTCCGCGTAGCACTGGCAGGCCAGTGCCTCAAGACCCTTGCGGGAGAGAACGGAGATCTCACCGCGGCTGTAACGAATCAGAGATTTCCGCTGAAACTCGCCCGCCGCGATCGTGACTGCACTGCGCTGCACGCCCAGCATGTCGGCCAGGAAGCTCTGCGTGAGATGAAAACGGTCGGCGTGTGCGCGGTCATGTGTCATCAGCAGCCAGCGCGCCAGCCGGGATTCAAGATCATGGAAATTGGTGCACACGGCGGTTTGCGACAGTTGTGCCATCAGCACATACAGATAACGGCCTAAAGTTTGCGCCAAAGCCGGGATGTCGCTTAATTCGCGCCGAAATTGTGCCACCGTCATCCGCAACGCGGTCCCGCTGCCCTGCACCACGCCGCGCATCGGTGCGCTATTAACGCCCAGCACCAACGTTACACCGAGCATACCTTCGTTACCGATCAGGCCCATCTCCAGCGGGGGATGATGGTCCACGCTGGCAACCAGTGAGATGAATCCGGTGTGGGGAAAGTAAACATGTCGATAGAGTTCGTCCGGCTCGCAGAGAACCGTCCCAAACACGAGTTCCACCGCTTCGCAGCGCGCGCTGAACGCGTTGCGATCCTTGCGCGGCAAATCGTCGAGCAGACGATTATTCGCGACGCGCGACACTTTAAAGGCTGGCATAGGATTCTTCTCGGGCACAGGGAATACCAAGGCATGGCACAAAAGTGAGTGCGAACAATTCGATGCCCCAGCATCAACGCGAGCGCCTGTGTCGTCTGTGCGGTGAACCGCAGAGACGCGGCGGCGTCATTAACTGTCGGAATGGCTTCAGCCGCGTTGGGAATTTAGATTGGTTGGGGTTCGCTGCGCTCAGCCCAACCTGCCTTGAACACGAGGCCCGCTTCCGCTCCGCTATTTAGCGATTTTTTGCGGGAGATCATCCCGCGGAAGATAGGGCAGCAGTCGCTCAGTTTCATTCTTGACGACCGCGTAACACTCGCAACTCAGCGTTTCGAGCTGCGGGCGATCAATTACCTTGATATGTCCGCGGGTGTACTCAATGACCCCGAGTTTTTGCAACTTGCCTGCCGCATCGGTCACACCTTCACGGCGTACACCGAGCATGTTGGCGATGAGTTCCTGGGTCATGTTCAAACGCTCGCTCGACAGCCGGTCCAGCGATAACAGCAGCCAGCGGCACAATTGCTGGTCTATTGAGTGGTGGCGGTTACAGACCGCGGTTTGCGCCATTTGCGTTATCAGGGCCTGCGTGTAGCGCAACATCAGCTGGAGCAATTCACCATGACGGCCGAACTCATCCTTAAGCAGCTGGCCCGCCAGCCGGTAGGCGCTACCGGCGCTTTGCACCACCGCCCGACTCGGCGTGCTTTCCCCGCCCATGAAAAGCGAAATGCCGACCAGCCCTTCATTCCCCACCACCGAGATTTCGGCCGAGGCGCCATTCTCCATGACATAGAGCAGCGAGATGATCGAATCGGTAGGGAAATAGACGTGGCGCAGGGTATCGCCGGATTCGTACAGCGCCTTGCCGAGCGGCAGCGACACTTTTTCGAGATGCGGGAATATCCGCCCCTGGACATCCGGTGACAGCGCCGCCAGTAAATGGTTTTGTTGTGGCACCACAGACTCGTGTTTTTTCTGCGTGTTGATTGTGTGCAGCCGTTATTGCGTTTTGATGCTGGCGCCTGGCGTGTCGCGCCTGTTAACTCTTCATCGAAGATTGTAGTGAAACGAACGAGTGATCATTTGTGCGCTACCACACATAGACGCGGCGACGTTAACACGCAGCGTGAGTATTTCACAATGCGCTTAAGAGACAGGCCTTCGAATTTCCCCATGGCGTAGGACGATGCGAAGCGTGATTTGCTTTTTGCAGCTTGGTGGCTGCGCGGGCAGCAATGCCTACGCGCTTCAGCGCACAGACGCGGGTTGTAGGCAGTGCCATGGTGGTGACACTCATGAACACCTTAAATTCCACCCGATCGACTACCCGAAACGCCAAGATTCTGCTGGGTGTGACGAGCCTCGTGGTCTTGCTGTTGCCGTTGGCCGCCTGCGCGCCCAAATCCCTTACTGCAGCGAGCACGGTGCCGCCCGCCACGCCGCAGGATCTGCGCACTCATGGCGAAGCGGTTTTTCGCTTGCAGAACGCGGTGCTGGATCAAGTAATTGACGCTGCGCAACCCGACGCGGGGCCTTCGAGCACCGAAAGCGCCGACTTACTGGCGGCGGAGGAGCGGATAGTGAGCAGTTGCCAGGATCTGAACGAAGCCGCAAGTCTGGGTGCGCAAGGGCAACACCCTGATTTGCCGCTGCAACTCAGGGTATTGAAATCGATGGCAGGCTGCGAAGCGTCGGCGCTGGCCGTCCGCGCACAGCTCAACCAAGCACCCGTGCGAGTGGATGTGTTAGCGCCCTAGGCGCGCCAAGTCGTTGCTCAACGCAGCAGGCGCTGCCGAAACCGCGCCCGCTTGCGCGACGAAGATCTCGACCCGCCGATTTTGCGCACGTCCCGTGGCAGAAGTGTTCGCGGCCACTGGCTCGTGCGAGCCGCGACCCGCGATCGCGATGCGATTAGGCGCCAATCCACGCGCAGCGAAATAGTCGCGTACGCTCGCGGCCCGCCTAACGGATAACGGATCGTTGGTCGCATCCGAGCCCACGCTATCGGTGTGGCCGATTATCCGGATAGTGGTCACCGGATTCGCTTGCAAGGTCTCGCTGAACTTATCGAGCACCGGGCGCAACGACGGATTGATCTCCGCTTTCCCCGTCTCGAAGGAAATGTCGCTGGGAATTTCCAGCTTGAGTTGGTTGTCAGCGGTTTGCGTGACAGCGACCCCGGTTCCCTGGGTGGCGATTAGCATGGCCTGTTTCTGTTCCTGCATCCGTTGCGACCATAGATAACCGCCGCCAGCGCCGGCAGCGGCGCCCACTGCCGCGCCGATCGCCGCACCCTTGCCGCCTCCGGCAATGGCGCCCAAGGCGGCGCCGGCGGCGGCGCCGAGTCCCGCACCAGTGCCGGTGCCGCGTTGACTTTCAGTCATGTTCGCGCAACCGGTTAACGTTGCGCCCAGGAGCAGTATGCCGCAGGCAGTCTGTTTGTTCATGCGAGATTCCTTTAATTAATGGGATGGCGTAGCCGCCGCTGACCCAGTGAGGATTACTGTTGATAGAAGCGCTTGTTTAAGCGCGCCTCGGCGCGAAGTTGGAGGTTTTTTATGCGACCAATTAGCAAGAAACCAATGACCACCATGGCGCCACCGCCAACGATGATGCCCAGACTTGCCCACACCAAACTCGGCGCGGGCGGCGTAACCTCGAGTGGCATTGCGACCGTTTCTGCTGCGAACCACGGAGTCTCCGCAGGATCAATCAGCCCGAAATGTCCGAACCATACGAGGCCGAGAAATATCAGCAGGAAGCCCAAGCTTTTGAGTACGCTTAACATATTCTCTCCCGTCACTATTGCCGCGTCTGGGCCGCAATAGTGACTGGGTAAGTGGGCGCGCTTCAGTGCGGTATCACACGCAGCGCCAATCCGGCCTCACTCAGCCCTCTTTTTCAACTTCTGCCCAGTACCCGGCGACCGTCATCGCAAGCCGCACGGTCCCATAAGCAAGCCAATTCCGGATCCCCAGCCACCAGTCAAGCTGGCGCCAGCCGGGCATTTGCACCTGCCGCGCGCCTGCCGCTATCGCTGCGCCCAAACTTTCGCGAAGCTGGCGCGCAAACTGCGCATCGGCAATGAAGACATTGGCTTCTTTTGCCATCAAAAAACTAAAGGGATCGATATTTGAAGAGCCTATGGTGGCGATTTCCGAGTCGAAAACGGCGACCTTCGCGTGCAGGAAGCTGCGGTGATATTCGTGAATCTCAATACCCGCCTTCAGGAGCGAACGGTATAGCGCATGTGCCGCATAGTGCAGCAGCACGTATTCAACTCTGCCTTGCAGGAGTAACACCACGTGCACGCCGCGCTTAGCCGCTGTGCGCAGGGCGCGCCGGAAGCGCCAGCCGGGGAAGAAGTACGCATTCGCGATGAGGATTTCGGAACGCGCCGCGGCGATCCGGTC
>JANOVQ010000112.1:0-2355 GCA_031417495.1 Pseudomonadota bacterium
CGGTGGGTAATCGATAGGACGCTCGTTAACTGAGGTCGGTAGACCTGTAAATGTGGCGAAAGCGGTTTGCTTCGACTCATCGTCGCTCCATCTGCTGATTAGTGGTCAACTCGGAACCTGCGTGCCCAGTTACCCTAAGGTGACCGGTCAAGAGAGGGACCGGGGAGGGTGTGGTCTAAAAATCGACACAACGGCCCTTACGTTCCCAGTCGCCGTAACGGGTGGGCTCCAAGCCTTTCGGGCCGCCGATTTCCTTCGGCAAAACCGGTGTCGGCGTGGCCACCGCTGCCTCTGTCGCGATTATCGCGGGCAACTCGGCGGGTGCCTCGAAGGGGCGGGCTTTAGTCATTGCGATCCGTTGGCGTCGACGCTGGATGTTAAGGGTTTTGAGCGCGACTTAGTATCTGGTGTGAGGTCCGCAAATTCAAGCATCAGGGGTCGCGCTTTTTTTTAGCGGATAGCGACTGCGGGATGGGCCAACGAACGATGCTCTGCTACGCTCACAAGCAATGTCACCACTGAACGCTCCGCTGCGCATCGTGCCGCGCGAATCGCCCTGGGTTCTGCGCGCCTGCGCGCTGTTGCACGCGGGGCTCGGCGTGCTGGTGATCGCCGGTTGGCCGTGGTCTTTGCCACTCGCCATCAGTCTGCTCTTAATCGCTGGGAGCGCCTGCGCCAGCGTGCGTGAACTCACAGTCCTGCCGCGCAATTTTGTCGCGGTGCTGCTCACCAGTGAGCACACTTGGCGCGTGACTGACGCACATGGCAACCGACACCCGGCGCAACAGGTCGGCGCCGCTATCGTCACCGCCAACGTCGTCGCCGTCCCCTTACGGATTGGCACGCGCCACCACCTCTGGATCGCGGCCGCTGACACCACCCCACCCGACCTACTGCGCCGGTTGCGGGTCAGGTTGCGCTACGGATCTTCAAAGCCTGCCACAGCTTTCTGAGCGGGGTGATTTCCACCCGACGCGCCCACACCTGATAACCATCGGTGGCAATTTCATCCAAAGTCGCGAGGGCGAGATCGCGGAGCACATAGAGCGCGCGCAGTGGCCGCGCGTGGCGATCCTGCGGCGCGAGCCCGGCCTGCGCCGCGTGGAGTGAGTCGCGAAGATAAGGGACTTCAAGCTGTGCCACTGCGGCATACCAGGCGGCATCCGTCAGCGCCGCCGCCGTGGCAGGCGGCTCGTGGCTGCGACACAGCCAGGTGACGCCGGCCCGAATGACTGCGCGAAGATCGCGTAGGCCGTAAGCAAGTTCGACGGCGACGCCGAGATTGCGCAAGGCAGTGAGTTGCGGCGCGTGCGTCACGCCAGCGATCCGCGCATGTGCCTCCCACAGGGGGCCATGCACGCGGGTATAGGATTCGAGGCGCGCGGCGGGGCTCGCAAAGCGGTTTTCCTCCAGCAGTTCGGCCACGCCATCAACCAGCGCAAACAGCGCCGCCGCCAAGGTCGAATCAAGCGCGACCAGCGGCGTCAGTGCGCGGGTTATCGCATGCCGGGCAGAAGCAGTGTGCAAATTGTGTAATTCGCTATGCCACCATGCCAATTTGGCGCGAGCGATGTCGCGGTTGGAACACTGGTGGGGGAGGGTGACCACCAGCCGTCGGAAGGTTTCGAGAAGGGTCACCTCGTGACGGATCGTCGCGGGCACAAACAATAACGCGTAGTGCAGTTCCGAGCCGGGTGGCGGCAGCAGTTCGCGCAGCGCGAACGCGTCTTGCGCTGCCTGCGTCAACGGGCGACAGCCCGCCGTAATCGCGCGCAACGGAAGCGCACCGCGCGCTGTACGGCATCCTCACTCACGCCGCGCGTGCACGAGATAATTAACCTGCGGTCGCGCGCACAACTGAGCCCGGCGCGTGAGTGGGTTATAGCGCATGCCACGTATTTCGCAGAGATTGAAATCCGCCGCACGCAGCGCGGCCGCCATTTCTGCAGGTTTGATGAACTGGCGATAATCGTGGGTGCCGATGGGCAGTAGGCGCAGCACATACTCCGCGCCGAGGACGGCCTGCGCATAGGCCAAGGGTGTGCGGTTGAGTGTGGACAAGAACAGATCACCGCCTGGTCTTACCAGTGCATGGAGGCCGGCGATGAGCGTTGCCGGGTCTGGCACATGCTCCAACAATTCCATCGCGACGACGCAATCGAACGAGCTGGGCACGAGTTCGGCCAGGGCCTCTGCCGTGGTCACTTGATAATCAATGCGGAGCCCGCCCGTCTCCGCATGTTGCCGCGCGACAGCGATCACCTCCGGCGCCGCATCAATGCCTGTCACGCTGCTTGCAAGGCCGGCCAGCGCCTCGGTGAGAAGGCCACCACCGCAGCCCACATCGAGGACGCG
>JANOVQ010000113.1:0-10231 GCA_031417495.1 Pseudomonadota bacterium
GTGACCGAGGCGGCGCGGGCAGCTAAAGAAAAGCCGCTCGGCGTGGAAGGCGAACAGGCCGCGGAATGGATCCTGGTCGATCTGGGGGATGTGATTGTGCATGTGATGCAGGCGCAGACCCGCGAGTTCTATCAGCTCGAAAAATTGTGGGGGCCGCCCCCGCGCGTGCGTAAACCGAAGGTCGCGGCGGAGTAACGCGCGCCGATGCGGCTGCAGCTTCTGTGCGTGAGCAAGCGGCCCGCGGCTTGGGTGAGTGCGGCCTGCGGCGAATACTTGAAACGTCTGCAGGGCAAATTGGAGTTTCAAGTCCGCGAATTAGCGCCCGCGCAGAACGTGACCAATCCTGAACAACAACGGCTGCGGGAGAGTGACCTCATTCGCAAAGCACTGCCGGGCGGCGCGCGGATGATCGCACTCGACGAACGCGGTGCGGCGTGGTCTACGCAGGAGCTTGCCGGCCATCTTGCGAGTTGGCGTGAGACCCAGCAGGAGGTGGCGCTCATCATCGGAGGGGCGGAGGGTTTAGCGGATTCCGTGCGCGAAAGCGCCGCGCAAGTCTGGTCATTGTCCCGGCTCACCTTGCCGCACCAGCTCGCGCGAGTGGTGGTGATCGAACAAATCTATCGCGCCTGGTCGTTGCTCCACCAGCATCCCTATCATCGCGCATGAACTCGCCATTGCCGTCGCTCTATCTCGCGTCGCGTTCGCCGCGCCGCGCCGAACTGCTGCACACGCTTGGCGTCGATTTTGCCGTGGTGGACGTGGCGGTAGATGAGACGCCGTTGCCGCAGGAACTGGCCGAGGCGTATGTGCGACGGCTCGCGCAGGCGAAGGCGCAGGCCGGCCGCGCGGCGAGTGCAGAGCGCCGCGCGGTGCTCGCCGCAGACACCACGGTGGTGTGCGCCGATGAAATTTTCGGCAAGCCACTGGATGCCGCGGATGCAGAGCGCATGTTGGGACTACTCTCCGGGCGCTGGCACAGCGTGCTCACTGGCGTGGCGCTCGCGGCCGCACACCTGACGGTGATCTGCGTGCAGACCCGGGTGTTGTTCCGGCCCTTGAGTCGTCTTGAGATCCAGCGCTATTGGGCAAGCGGCGAACCACTGGACAAGGCTGGAGCCTATGGAATTCAGGGCCTGGGCGGCGCGTTGGTGACACGACTCGAGGGCAGTTACTCGAATGTCGTTGGCCTGCCGCTGGCGGAAACCCTGACATTACTCAACGCAGCCGGGATTGCCCATCGACTGATGAAGGATGAATTGGCAGCATGAACACTGAAACCTCAGTACATCGTCAGCGCATCGATCAAATGCGCGAGGTGCTCACCCGCGAAGGGCTATTCGCCGTGCTGGTGCCGAGCGCGGATCCCCACTTGAGCGAGTATCTGCCGGCGCGCTGGCAGGCGCGCCAATGGTTGTCCGGCTTCACCGGATCGATGGGAACCCTGGTGGTGACGTTGACGCAGGCGGTGTTATTCGCCGACAGCCGTTACTGGGTGCAAGCCGAAGTTGAACTCGCCGGATCGAGCATCGCGCTGGAGAAAGTCACCGGCAACGCAAATTCGCACGTGACCTGGCTGGTCGCCCAGGTGCCGGCTGGTCAAACTGTGGCAGTCGATGGTCAGGTGCTCGGGCTGGCTGCCGCCGCAGGTTTGAAAGTTGCACTCGAGGGTGCGCGGGTCCAGCTCCGTACTGATCGCGATCTTATCGATACAATCTGGCCAGCGCGGCCGAGTCTGCCGACTGCCGCAGTCTATGAGCATCGCGCGCCGCATGCAGCAGTGACGCGCGCGACTAAATTCGCCGATGTGCGCGCCGCCATGACGCAGCAGGGCGCCACGCATCATTTTATTTCCACGCTTGATGACATCGCCTGGATCACGAATCTACGCGGTGGCGATGTCTCCTATAACCCGGTCTTTCTGGCCCACCTGTTAATCGAGCTTGATCGCGCAACCTTGT
Organism: Pseudomonadota bacterium; assembly: GCA_031417495.1. Taxonomy (GTDB): domain Bacteria; phylum Pseudomonadota; class Gammaproteobacteria; genus CAIKBL01. Next base: position 1,962 of record JANOVQ010000113.1, read on the forward strand.
ATGTGGCGGACGGCAAAATCGATCCGGCATTGCGCGCCATTCTGGCTAACGACGGTCTCGAACTTGCGGCTTATGCACAAGTCGCCGACGCCCTGCAGACGCTGCCCGCAAGTGCCGTGTTACTGCTCGATCCGAAGCGTGTGACTTACGGCTTGCGCGAGCAGGTGGCAGCGCCGGTTCGGGTAGTGGAAGCGATCAACCCGAGCACCTTACTGAAGTGCTGTAAAACCGCGCAGGAAGCGGCTTACATTCGCGCGGCGATGATCGAAGACGGCGTGGCGATGTGTGAATTCTATGCGGCCTTCGAGGCGGCGCTCGCTACCTCGCGGGTGACCGAGCTCACCGTGGATGAGGAGCTCTCGGCGGCGCGGGCGCGCCGGTCCGGCTTCGTCGGCCTCAGTTTTCCGACCATTGCCGGCTTCAACGCGAACGGCGCGATGCCGCACTATCGCGCGACCATGGCGTCTCATGCGGTGATCGAAGGCGACGGCTTGCTCTTGATCGACTCCGGCGGCCAGTATCTCGGCGGCACCACGGACATCACCCGCGTGTGGGCGATCGGCCAGGTGAGTGCGGCGATGAAGCGCGACTACACCTTGGTGCTCAAGGGCACCATGGCCTTGAGTCGCGCCAAGTTTCCGCGCGGCACGTTGAGTCCGATGCTCGATGCGCTGGCGCGCGCGCCGTTATGGGACGCGGGGCTCGATTTCGGTCATGGCACGGGCCATGGCGTGGGCTATTTTCTGAATGTGCACGAAGGCCCGCAGAGCATCAGCAAGGCAATCCCCGAAGCGCAGATGGCGATGGAACCGGGGATGGTGACCTCGATCGAACCCGGCGTGTACCGGCCCGGCCAATGGGGCGTGCGGATCGAAAATCTCGTGCTGAATGTGTCCGCGCAAACGGCAGAGGGCGAGACCTTCGCCGAGATGCTTGAATTCGAGACGCTGACCTTGTGCCCGATCGACACCCGCTGTCTCGATCGTGATTTACTCCGCACTGATGAGATCGCCTGGTTGAATGCCTATCACACGGTGGTGCGCGAACGTCTCTCTTCGCGCGTCGGTGGCGCGGCGCTGGCCTGGCTCAACGCACGCACCTTGCCGCTGTCCTGATCACCCCGATCGCGCGTTATCAGGAAACGTCATCCGCGAGTAATTCGCTATTTCCGCCGGCTGAAAGGCTCTTTCAGGGGACGACTCCCTAAAGTCGGCTGGTCGCAGGTCGCTACCAACCCCACGAAGAATAACCGCGAGCACGGGTGCGTGCTGCGGAACATGAGGCTTAGCCAATGCCACTTAAACACCAAGTCACGGTGCTCCTGCTCCTGGGGTTTTTATTGTCCGGCGCCGCAGGTTTCGCGATCAGTCAATTCGTGATCATGCCGAGTTTTCTGGCGCTTGAGCGCGAAGAGGCGGCGCGCAATGTCGAACGTGCCCTGGAGGTCATCGAGCGTGATCGCGAAACACTGATCACGCACGTCAATTCCTGGGCAATTTGGGACGACACATGGCAATACTTGATCGATAAAAACGCTGCGTATGAAAAGACCAACCTGAATCCCGAGGCGGTGGTGGCGACCGAGGCTAACTACATCGGGTATTACGCTTTGAGCGGCGAGCAAATAAGCAGTCGCTCGCAAGATCTGGTGACGAATGCGCCGCTCGACCTCGGCGAGCTATTGAAAAGCCAGCTGCCGAAGGACCAGCCGCTCTTAATCCATCACAACGCGCAAGACTACCGAGCAGGGTTCGTTAATACACCCAGTGGTCCCATCCTGGTGGCCGCCGCGCCGGTCCTGAAAACGAACGGTGACGGCCCCAGCCCCGGCGTCCTGATGTTTGGCCGTCTCCTCGACGCCACGACAATCGATCGGATCGCCAAGCAGACCAAGTTGCAGCTCACCCTCAGCGCCTTGACCCCGCGCGAAATCGCCCAGGCCAGGAGGCATCGGCCAGTGTCCCTGGCCGGCGCGGCGAAGACGCTGTCGCATGCTGAGGTGCAGGTGGCAATGGCCGACTCCAGCGTAAACGGGACCACGATAATCTACGACGTCTACGGAGACCCGATTCTTGGTTTACAGGTGTCCACGCCGCGCGACATCTCAGCACGGGGCCGCGCGGCCATGCGCTCTGCCGAGATATTTATCGCGGTGTTCGCCGCGGTGATACTGCTTGCACTGCTCATGTTCCTGCACAAGCTGGTAATCCGCCCGCTTGAGCGGCTGACGGTTTATGCCACCGCGGTGGGCGAAGAGGTGGAACTGAGCGCACCGCTCGAGATGGATAGCAACGACGAAATCGGTTCGCTCACGCGAGAATTTAACCGCATGGTCGAGCGGCTGGCGGAAACCCGTGCGCGGCTGCTTGAACAGTCCTATAAGGCAGGCGTGGCCGAGATGGCAAGCGGTGTGTTGCACAATATTGGCAACGCGGTGACCCCGCTGGGTATCAAGCTGTCGGGAATCCTCACCGAGCTGCGCCAGGCGCCACAGCGCGAAATCGCGCTCGCCAACGAGGAACTGGCCAACGCGGCGACGCCAGTCGGGCGCCGCGACGATCTCGCGCAGTTCATGGTGCTGGCGGCGACCGAACTCGGAACGCTCGCTGGCGATGTCGCAAGCCAAGTCAGCAGCGCGCTCGCGCATGTCTATCAGATTCAGCTGACCCTGGGCGACCAGCAACGCTTCGCGCGCGCCGAACGGGTGATGGAAACGCTCAAGATCCCGCGAATCGTCAAGGAATGCATCGCGCTGCTGCCACTCGATCTCCAGCGCAACGTGACCATCGAGCTATCGCCCACGCTCGACCTGGCGCCCGATGTTTGCACATCGCGCGCGGCGCTCAGCCAGATAGTCAATAATCTATTGCTTAACGCGATGGAATCGATCCACGAGCATCGTGGGCATGGCCACGTTCGGATCGCGACCCAGGTGGTTGACCACCAGGGCACGGCTGCCCTGCGCACCGAATTTGTGGATGACGGACTGGGCATCGCGGCGGGGGATTTGCAGCGGATATTCGAGGCCGGCATGTCGACCAAGAACCGTGGTTCGGGAATGGGCCTGCACTGGAGCGCCAACACCATCGCCGCGATGGGCGGGGCCCTGTGGGCGGAGAGTCACGGTCACGGTGCCGGGGCGCGCCTGGTCATGCTGCTGCCGCTCGCGAGCGCGGCTAACTTAACCTTGGAGGCCGCGGCATGACCGAGCGAATAACTGCGGTAGTGCAAAGTCCGATCCGCGTGCTGGTGGCCGACGATGACAGCGCGGTACGTGAGAGTTACTTGCAGGTGTTCGGCGTGGGCGCCACTCGTGTGGCGACCAGCGGACTCGCCGAGGCGCGAATGCGCTTATTCGGCGATGGCACGGCGCCTGCGGCGGCAGTGGTCGCTCCGACTTTCGAAGTGACCATCTGCAGCGGCGCGAAAGAAGCCGTAGCGGCAGTCGCTGCAGCCGCCGAGGACAACACCCCCTTTGACGTGTCCTTCCTCGACATGCGAATGCCACCGGGACCCGATGGGGCATGGGCCGCGAAGCGAATGCGCGAGATCGATCAGCGCCTCGACATCGTGATCGCGACCGCCTATTCGGACATTGATCCCCAGGAACTCGCGGCGCAGGTCGCGCCCAACGGCAACCTGTTCTATTTACAGAAACCGTTTCATGCGCATGAGGTCAGGCAGCTCGCCATGGCCCTCGGCCACAAGCGCCATGCAGAGGAACTGATTCGCCGGCTGGCTTACTACGACGGCGTGACCGGCCTGCCTAATCGAGTTTTCTTTCAGGAACATCTCAACGCGGCGATCGATCTCGCGAGCCGTCATCAACGCAAGCTCGCGGTGTTATTTCTTGACCTGGATAACTTCAAACAGGTTAACGATACGCTAGGCCATGCCGCCGGCGACGTGATGCTCAAGGAAGTTGCCCGGCGCCTGGGTGACAACGTGCGCGCCAGTGACGAGATCTGCCAGGCGCGCCCGCAGCAGGCCCTCGGTGAACTGGCCCGGCTGGGCGGTGATGAGTTCACGCTCCTGTTGTCTGAAATTGCGCACACCACCGATGTTGGGGTAGTGGCGGCGCGCCTGATGGCGGCGCTCACGCAGCCGGTGATGATCGCGGGCCACGCCCTGGTGGTCACGGCAAGCATCGGGATCGCGGTGTACCCCGAGGATGGCACCGACCACGAAACCCTCATGAAGCACGCCGACCTTGCGATGTATTTTGCCAAGCGGAACGGTCGCAATCTGTTTCACTACTTTAGTGCCGAGATGAATGAGACTGCGCTGCGCAGAATGACCCTGGAAAACGGCTTGCGCTGCGCCCTGGAGCGCGGCGAACTGTCGCTGCATTACCAACCTCAAATCGACCTCATTTCGCAGCAGACCTGTGGCATGGAGGCGCTGCTGCGTTGGACCAACGCCGAACTCGGACCCGTCGCCCCGGTGGATTTCATTCCGGTGGCGGAGGAAACCGGCCTCATTCTGAGCATTGGAGACTGGGTGATCCGCACTGCCTGCGCGCAGGCCACTCTGTGGCAGGTACCTGACCGGCCACCCACCCGGGTTGCCGTGAATGTCTCGGCGCGACAATTCATGCACTGTGGTTTCGTCGCACGCATCAGCGAAATCCTGGCCGAGACCGGTCTTCCTGCCGCGCTGCTTGAGCTCGAGATCACCGAAGGCGTGCTGATGCGCGACGGCGAACTCGCGGTCGAAGTGCTCAAAGAATTGAAGGGTCTCGGCGTGCGGATCGCGATCGACGACTTCGGGACCGGCTATTCAAGCCTCGCTTATCTCAAACGTTTCCCAGTCGATCGCTTAAAGATCGATCGGGCGTTTATTTCGAGTATTGACGGCAGCAGCGCAGAGGGGGCGATCGCCGCCTCGATTATCGCGCTGGCGGGAACGCTCGGCCTGCAGGTAACGGCGGAAGGTGTCGAAGAAATGCGGCAACTTGAGTTTCTGAAGGCGCGGACGTGCGACGAAATTCAGGGCTTTCTGTTCAGTCGTGCGCTGCCTAGCGGCGAGGCGACCGACTATTTAAACAAGCGCTGACCCCCCACATGGTATTTGCGCAGGGCTGCTGTGAATATCCGACACCACCACTAGCCCTTCACCCCCTTAGCCTACCTTTAAGATCACAATCCAAAAGGCTATCGCAGCTGCCTCGGGGTGCAATTAAAGCGACTTTGTCAGGGACGACTAGCCTAGGCTCAGCCGGCTAGCGCACGCGGCAGAGCTGCCCGATCAAGCCATGTCGCAAGCACCCGGTCGAGCTCAGTGACCGTGAACGGCTTCGCCAGATAATCATCCATGCCGGCGACCAGGCATTGTTCGCGATCACCCTCCAGCGCGTTAGCAGTCAGGGCCACAATGGGCACCCGGGGGTGGCCAGACTCCAGGCGTCTGATCGCGGCAGTCGCTTCAAGGCTGTCCATGTCCGGCATCTGCCAGTCCATCAGGATCAGGTCAAAACCCGCGCCCGGGGCCGTGGAGTCCAAGGTCGCTGAGTAATGTGCCACCGCCTCACTGCCAGTCGCGCAGAGCACCACGTCGGCCCCTAAACCTGCGAGCATGCTGTGGATCAGAAACTGATTTACTTCATTGTCTTCGCCCACCAGCACGCGAGTCCCGGGATAGGCGCGGCGCGTGATCGGCGGTGCACTTGGCGCTGACTCGGGGCTGTGCGTCGTGAATACCGTGTCGAGGCAGGCGATCAATTCGTGCCGTCGGAGCGGCAACTCAAGTACCGCGGAGCACGCGTCACTGGCGATTTTGGAATAACCTGCGTCGCGCGGCCGGAGCTCGATAAGGCGGCTCCCGGCCGCCGTCAGGCTCGACCAGGTAGGCTGTGCTGTGGCCAGAGATTGGGTGTCCGCCATGATCAGATCGCAACGACCGTGGGTCGCGCAGCTCGCCGCTAGCGCCTGCGACAGGCTGTGCAAGGGCGAGCGCCGGTCCACGCTGAAGTTCCGCGCGCGCAACGCCCGTTCCAGCAGCTCGGCAACGCGCGAGCTGGCCACCGCAATCAGCGCGACCTTACCGCTGAAGGTCGCGCTGGTCGGCGGCGCCACTACTTCAAAGGGGAGATCAACTGTGAAAGTGGTGCCGCTGCCTACCCTGCTGGAGACCTGAATGCGACCGCCCATGGCAGTCAGCAACTGCCGTACGATCGCGAGCCCGAGCCCCGTCCCACCAAACCGCCGCGTCGAACCACTATCGACCTGATAGAACGGTTCGAACAGGTCATCCAGCGCATCGGCGGGAATCCCGATCCCGGTGTCTTCCACTTCGAGGCGCACGCCCGGAGGGTCGGCTATCTGGCGCCGTGCGCGGAGCACCACTCTGCCGGCTGCGGTGAACTTGATGGCGTTGCCAAGCAGATTGAACAGGACTTGCTGGAGGCGACCACGATCCCCCTCGACTACCCCATAACAAGCTTCGTCCACGTCGCAAATGAGTTCGAGCCCCTTCTTGGTTCCTTGCGCTGCGAGCAAATCGCCGACCTCTTCGAGCATTTCGCCAAGCCCGAAGGATTCCCGCCTGAGTTTGAGTTTACCGTCTTCAATCTTGGAGAAATCCAGGATGTCGTTGATGATGCCGAGTAGTGCCTGGCCCGAGTGATGAATGGTTTCGGTGAAATGCCGCTGGCGCTTGTCGAGCGAAGTGCTTAACAGCAATTCGGCCATGCCGAGCACGCCGTTCATGGGCGTTCGAATCTCGTGGCTCATGCTGGCGAGGAAGCTACTTTTCGCCTTGTTCGCCGCCTGCGCAAGATCACGTGCCGTCTCCAGTTCTGCGGCGCGGCTTGCCTTGTGGGCGTCCTCGGCGACCAGCGCCGCATGATTGTCGGCAAGTTTGCTGCGCATTCCCTCCAATTCGCGGGCGAGTTCGCCGAGCTCGTCGGTGCCACCGGGGGTGATGCGGGTCGCGAACTGACCGTCCCCAATGGCGAGCGCGGCAGTGCGTAAGCGGGCAATCGGGTGGATCAGTTGGCGCTGCAGAAGGGCGATCACGGGCACGGTGGTTAAGACCAGGGCCAGCAGAATAATCAGTAGGACCTTGGCCAACAGGGGGGCAAGCGCGGCTTGTAAAGTGGCTTCGGGCATTTCGGCGATGGCGTACAAACCCGCGGCAAGCTCGCGGATTCTGAGCAACCCGTGATGCGCGTCCGCGGCAGGCAAGGTCCGCGCTTTCGCCAGTAGCGACGGCGACGCGCGGTTGCTATCTCGCGGGGCGCCGCGACTGAGCAGGATGTTGCCGGAAGCATCGACGATCCGGAGAGTTCCCTGGAGCGCGGGACTGAGGTCCCGGACCTGTTGCGCGATAAAGTCCAGGCTGGAGGTGAGCACGAGGTAACCTTGGGCGACACCGGCATACTCGCTGGTGCTTACCGAGCGCTCGGGCAGGCGGATTTTATAGCCAAGCTGCAGGCGCAGCGCAGCGCTGTCTGGCGAGTGCGAGATTTCGCTGTGACTGTCGGTGGGGGCTGCCCTGAGGCGCTGGAAGAACGGACTTGCGGCGCCATTTTTCGTCTCCGATGCCAGCCCCGGCAAGGCCACCCGCGTGTCCTCAAAACCGTCTGGCAGCAGCAGGCTGATTTCCTGGTAGTTCGGATAAGCGCGCTGGATCCCCGTAAAGAAATCGAGCAACGTGGGTTGCAGCAGGGTGAAACGTTTGCGCTCGTCTTCGACTCTCACATAGTTACGGATTACTGCCGAGTTGGCGAAAAGTTCGACATTCGCCTGGGAGGTGGCCAGATAATTCTGGGTCGCCGTGTGAATGCGGTCGAGCGCGACCTCGAGCGCGGCCATCGATTGTTTCACCGTCGTTTCGCGCAACGCGTCGTAGGCGAGATACCCCAGCGTGCCGAGTGGTGCTAACAGCAGTGGTACGACAATTAGCAGCAGTTTAGTGGTGAGTCCCCAGCGCATACTAATTTTTGCGCACGACTCTGGCCGCGATTTCATTGTAGGGTCTGAGCGTGCGCGGGCGCAGATCGCGATAGAACTCTGATTTTTGGGTGTGGGCTATGCTGGCGAGCAGGTCCAACCACAAACTGCCGCCCTCCGGGGGCAGCACATAGACGATATCCGCCAGCAATTTCTCGCGGGCGGCGTCATCCTCGAAATACACCTGGTTAACCACGATGCCTGTGGTCCACGTAAAGTCGGCGACGATTTCTGGATCGAAATACTCCTCCCAGGGCAGCACCACCAGTTTCTGCGGTGGCGTGGCAAAACCCCGCTGCGGCGTGGTGAAGAGGAGCA
>JANOVQ010000114.1:0-1946 GCA_031417495.1 Pseudomonadota bacterium
CCTCGCGGGTTTCAGGGCGTCCGTGGCGGCGCACCGGATCAGTAGGAGGAGGTGTTCTCCGCAATGCCGCTGCGGGCCGTAATCTTGAACCAAGGGCTCAAGATTGGGACTTCTCGGAGTGAATCAGGCTTCCCGCCACAAGCGGGCATGCACAACATCACTGCCAGATCGGCCCCGAATGTCTGCAAATATAGGCTCAAGGATCTCGAACCCACTGGCGGACACCACAGAGAACACCAAGCTTGATTGTTCGGCGGCGGGGAGTGTTTTACTCAGCCGCAACCGTGGCCGGGGTAGTCGCTCTGAAATCGTGCGCCCTGCCCCGCGCTAACGCAGTCTTGATCTTAGACTGCATCCGTTCGATGTCGGCCCCTAGATTGGTTTCCACCGAATCGTGGCGACGCCGGTAATCAAGATATTCGTGGGAGATATTCAGCGAGGCCATCACCGCCACGCGCTCGCTCCCGATTACCTTGCCGCTATCGCGTTGCTCACGCAACTTGCGGTTCAGAAACTCGACCGACGCGAACAGGGCTTCGCGCTCATCCTCGGCGCAGCCCACCACATATTCCTTGTCCATGATCGTGACAGTTATCGGCTTGACTTCAGAATTCATGACGTTGGTTAGCGCGCTTCCATTGCCTTCAGGCGGGCGATCATCGCTTCTACACGGCTGCGGGCCTGTTCAGTCTTGTCAATAAGCGTGGCGCGCTCCGCCGCCAACACGGTTTGCTGGCTGCGCAGGGCTTCATTCTCGTTCGCCAATGTTTCAACCGTCCGGATCAGTTCGTCGACACGCGCTTCGAGAGTGGCCAGGTCCAGACGATCTTTGTGCAGCTCAGCCATGGTCAAGGTGTAATGAGTTGAAGTGGGAGCGAACGTTAGGAGCAATATAGAGCTGCCCCGGAAAGCGGTCAACCGCGTACAGGGGCCAGCGTGCGAAGTCCTTGCCGCTTACGCCGGGGTACCGCGGTGAGACCGGAAGTCTTCTGTCGGTTCCTCGCACGTGGGATAATTCGCCGTACCAGAATCGATGGCAAAGGCCCATGACAAATTTTTCCTCGCGCGCGTTCTATGCCGCGGTGTCCGCCGCCCTCACCCAACTCGACAGTGACGTGGAACCCCCGGAATGTCACGGCATGTTGTGCGGCATGTTGTGCAGCCCCGACGGCTTCGAGTCGAACCAATGGTTACAGCATCTCACCGGCTATCCGGAGTTCAGAGGTGCTGAACTCCGGATTGGCGATGCGCTTAACGATCTCCTGCGCAGTACCTTGCGCGGCATGGATGCCGAGGATTTCGGTTTTCAATTGTTACTGCCCGAGGATGATGAGCCCTTGCTGATTCGCACGGATGCGCTCGGCGGGTGGTGTCGCGGTTTCTTGTCTGGTTTCGGAATTACGCGCGGCGCAGCCGCGACGAGTCCGGAAAGTCAGGAGTTTCTCGGGGATCTCTACCGCATCAGCCAGGTCGATCCGCATGATGCGGTCGGCGAAGTCGGCGAACAGGCGTTTGAAGAAATTGTGGAGTACGCGCGCATGGGCGCAATCCTCCTCCGCGAAGAGAATCGCGAAGTCACCGCCGATGTCTTCGACCACAGCAGCCTCCACTGAAGATCGGCACCGCGCCGCGCTTGCATGGATAAAAAAGATTTCGCCCGCCGCCGCAAGCGTCTGATGGATATCGTGAACATCGGCGGAATTGCGATCCAACCCACCGCCCCCGAACGACTGCGCAATCGCGACGTCTACTTCCCGTTCCGGGCCGATAGCGACTTCCACTACCTCACCGGATTTAGCGAGCCCGAGGCCGTGCTGGTGTTAGTCCCGGACCGCCCCCAAGGGGAATGCATTTTGTTTTGCCGAGAGAAGGATCGGCACGCGGAATTGTTTCATGGTCGACGGCACGGCCTCGAAGGCGCGTGTGAGCTATACGGCGCGGACGAT